>CADCPT010000275.1 GCA_902803385.1 uncultured Ruminococcus sp. | reverse complement strand
GGCGCCAGCCAAGCGGCGTCCTCCGCCTTGTTATGCGAAATTTTCCGCTCAAATCTTTTTAAAGCGTTTTATTGGAAATTAGTATAACACTGCCCCGTCCGCCTGACCGTGCCTTCGGCGCTATCGGGCTAATTAACGACTTGTTTTTTAAGAGGTGCCGCGAGCTTTGCTCGCGGCACCTCTTAAAAAACACTATAATAAAAGTGCGCCGCAGGGTAGGCGCACCTATGAAAAAACTGATAAGGCATCCTGACAGTTACTCTGCCGGGATGCCTTGAATATTTTCACCGGTTTATGAGAAGTAAGCTACGCCGCTTTCAAAAAGCTTCTGATCCTTTTCAAACGGAGTATTGAAATAAAGGTTCTCGCCTTTTCTTTCGCTGTGCCCCATTTTGCCGAGAACTCTTCCGTCGGGGCTTGTGATACCTTCGATAGCGCAAACGGAGCCGTTTGTGTTGAAGAAGGGATCATCTGAGGGCTTGCCGTCAAGATCAACGTACTGGGTCGCGATCTGGCCGTTTTCTATGAGCTTGTCAAGAAGCTCGTCGCCGATAACAAAGCGTCCTTCGCCGTGGGATATCGGAATGGAGAAGATATCGCCTGCATTTACGCCGGAAAGCCACGGAGATTTGACAGAAGTCACTCTTGTATATGCCATATGGGAAATATGTCTGCCAATGGTGTTGTATGTAAGCGTGGGGTCTGTTTCGGAAAGCTCGCATATCTCGCCGTACGGTACGAGGCCGAGCTTTATAAGCGCCTGGAAGCCGTTACATATGCCGAGCATGAGACCGTCACGGTTTTTGAGCAGCTCATTTACAGCCTCGCTGACTCTGGGATTGCGGAAGGTCGTTGCTATAAACTTGCCTGAGCCGTCAGGCTCATCGCCGCCGGAGAAGCCGCCTGGCAGCATTATCATCTGAGCGCCGTTTATGAGCCGTACCATTTCATCAATGGTCTCTTCTATAGCCACAGGAGTGAGGTTGCGCACTATAAGGAGCTGAGGCTCTGCGCCGGCCTTTTTAAATGCACGGGCTGTATCTACTTCGCAGTTTGTGCCGGGGAATACAGGAATGAATACCTTCGGCTTTGCGGTGCGTATCTTCGGAGAGGATGTGTTTCTTTCGGTGTAAAGCGGAATGTCGCGACTCATTGCAGGGCAGGCAGCTTTTGAGGGGAATACCTTTTCAAGCTTTTTGCTCCATGCTGCAATGAGGTCGTCTATTTCAAGAACAGCGCCGTTGACCGTGATAGTTTCTGTGTTGTTGGTCGTACCAAGCTCGTAGCAGAGGAGGCCTGCAGGTACTTCCGCGCCGTCTGCAAGTTCAAGGATGAGCGAGCCGGAAAGCGGAGCATAAAGCTCATCGTCAGTAAGCTTGTTTGCAAAAGCAAAGCCCATGTTGTTTCCGAAACACATCTTTGCAACGGCAGCGGCCGCGCCGCCTTCTTTTACGGTAGACGCTGCAAGCACACAGCCTTCGGACATCATACCGTATACAGCGCGGTACATATCCTTCAGCTTTTCCCAATCTGGAAGCATTGATGCTTTATCCTCGGGAACAGGAACATATATTACTCTTGAACCTGCCTTTTTGAATTCGGCAGAAACAGTCTTTGATGCCTTCGTCATTGCAACGGCAAAGCTGACAAGCGTGGGGGGAACGTCAAGATCTTCAAAGGAGCCGGACATACTGTCCTTGCCGCCTATTGAAGGCAGACCGAGCTTTATCTGAGCGACAAGAGATCCCAACAGCGCAGCGGCAGGCTTGCCCCAGCGTTCAGGAACATCATGCAGTCTTTCAAAATATTCCTGGAAGGTCAGTCTTGCGGTAAGCGGATCCGCACCTATGGCAAGGAGCTTTGAGGTGGATTCAACTACGGCATATGCAGCCGCATGGAAGGGGCTCCATTTTGCTATGCCGGGAATATAGCCGTAGGACATAGCGGTCGCGTCATCGGTCTCGCCTTCAAGAAGCGGTATCTTTGCTGCCATTGCTTCTTCCGGAGTAAGCTGTGTTTTGCCTCCGAAGGGCATCATAACGGTGGCTGCGCCGATAGAAGCGTCAAAGCGCTCGCAGAGTCCTCTCTGAGAGCATACCTCGAGCCTTGAAAGGTTTTCTGTAAAGCTTACTGCCGTATCCTTGCCGCAGAGGCTCCCGGGGGCATGCAGACGGTAGTTTTTGTCTGCATCGGGAGCGGTTATCCGCGCCTTTGCTACCTGGGTGACGCCGTTTGTATTGAGGAATGCACGGGAAAGGTCAACGATAGTCTTTCCTCTCCAGTTCATTGTGAGTCTGGGATCTTCGGTGACAACTGCGACTGCAGTGGCTTCAAGGTTTTCCTTGTCTGCTTCGGCAATAAAGGCTTCAACGTCCTCAGGCTCCAGAACGACTGCCATTCTTTCCTGTGATTCGGAGATAGCAAGCTCTGTTCCGTCGAGACCGTCGTATTTCTTTGTTACCTTGTCAAGATCGACTGTCAGTCCGTCTGCAAGCTCGCCGATAGCAACGCATACGCCGCCTGCGCCGAAGTCGTTGCAGCGCTTTATCATGGTAGAGACCTTCTTGTTCCTGAAAAGCCTCTGTATCTTTCTTTCGGTCGGGGGATTGCCCTTCTGTACCTCAGCTCCGCAGGTCTCGATGGAATCAAGGGTATGAGCCTTGGAAGAGCCTGTTGCGCCGCCGCAGCCGTCGCGTCCCGTTCTGCCGCCGAGAAGGACGATGATATCGTCCGGCGCCGGAACACCGCGCACTACGTTACTCTTCGGAGAAGCACCGATTACTGCGCCTATTTCCATTCTCTTGGCAGCGTAGCCGGGGTCATAAAGCTCAACGACCTGACCTGTAGCAAGACCTATCTGGTTACCGTAGGAGCTGTAGCCTGCGGCAGCGCCCGTTGTGATCTTTCTTGAGGGCAGCTTGCCTGCCATTGTTTTTTCAAAGGGAACAGTCGGGTCGCCGGAGCCTGTTACGCGCATTGCCTGATATACATATGCACGACCGGAAAGCGGATCGCGGATAGCTCCGCCGAGACAGGTCGCAGCGCCGCCGAAGGGCTCTATCTCTGTGGGGTGGTTGTGTGTTTCATTCTTGAACTGAACGAGCCACTGCTCAGTTTTGCCGTCTATCGTCACCGGCACCTCGATAGAGCAGGCGTTGATCTCGTCGCTCTGGTCAAGGTCGGGTATCATGCCTCTTTTTCTGAGAAGCTTCATTCCGGTAAGAGCCATATCCATAAGGGAAACATCCCTGTCGGTGTCCTTGCCGTAAAGCTCCTCTCTGCTTTCATAGTAGAGAGCAAGGGCATCCTCTATTGTTTTTGTAAGCTCGGTCTTTTCGATCTCTATCTCTTCAAGCCTTGTGAGGAAGGTAGTATGGCGGCAGTGATCGGACCAGTATGTATCTATAACGCGAAGCTCGGTAACGGTAGGATCTCTGTGCTCATCGTCACGGAAATAGTCGCGGCAGAACTTCAGGTCTGACAGAGTCATTGCAAAGCCCATGCCGGAGAAGTATTTTTCCATTTCCTCATCATTCCAGCTGATAAAGCCCTCTACTGTTGCGACATCTGCAGGAACATCGGCTCTCATCTCAAGAGATTCAGGCTTTTCAAGAGATGCTTCACGGGATTCCACGGGGTTTATGAGGTAATGCTTTATTTTTGTCATGTCCTCGTCCGTGATATCGCCCTTTACGGCTATAAGCTTTGCGGATACTACCTGAGGACGCTCGCCCTGTGTAAGAAGCTGAACGCACTGCGCGGCGGAATCTGCTCTCTGGTCGTACTGACCGGGAAGGTATTCCATAGCAAAAATGCGGTAGTCCTTATCCTCCGGGAGAACCTCATCATAAACAAAGTCTGCATTTGTTTCGCTGAGGATAGTTTTCTTTGCCTTTTCAAAATCCTCACCGTCGATACCGCTGATATCATAGCGGTTGATTATCCTTACCTTTTCCGCTGCGGACAGACCGAGACTGGTTCTGAGGTCTGAGCAGAGGTTTTCCGCCTCAACGTCAAAGCCGGGGCGTTTTTCCACATAAATTCTTTTTACTGCCATTTTGATCCACCTATCTCCGATAGAATCGGTTTATTACAGATAACATTATTGTAGCATATAATCCCGGAATTTTCAACGGCGGCAGTAAATGTTTTTTAGACGCTACGCCTACCCTGCGGCGCACTTTTTATAGTGTTTTTTCAGGGGTGCCAGGCGCTTCGCGCCTGGCACCCCTGAAAAAACAAATTTTTAGCAGCCCGG
>CADCPT010000274.1 GCA_902803385.1 uncultured Ruminococcus sp. | reverse complement strand
TGTTTTTTCAGAGGTGCCGCGAGCTTTGCTCGCGGCACCTCTGAAAAAACACTATAATAAAAGTGCGCCGCAAGGTAGGCGCACCGGAGGGCGCTTCCTTCGGGCGCACGACGTTATACTAATAAGGTACGCCGTTTTACTTTTTAGCATTCAGGCATAAACTGTGCTAAAACGGACTAAAATAAAACTGATAAACCATGGCGAAGCGGAAAAAATCCGAAAAAAATTTAAAATTTGTATTGACAACCTGCGGCGTAAGTGTTAATCTAATAATAGATTAGCACTCGGGCACCGAGAGTGCTAATAAAGAGGTGGGCAGTTTGGAACCGACAGAAAGAAAAATGAAAGTGCTGGAAGCGGTTGTGGAATCCTATATCAGAACGGGTGAGCCGGTAGGCTCAAAATCCGTTTGCGATATCCTTGATTTCAATGTATCAAGTGCGACCGTGCGCAATGATATGTCGGAGCTTACAGCTCTCGGCCTTCTGGAGCAGACGCATACTTCATCCGGCAGGGTTCCCACAGACCTTGGCTACAGGATATATGCAGACCAGCTTATGAAGCCGGTACCTCTTACAAAGCAGGAAAGAACCGCAATAAGCGACACTCTTTACCTCAGCTCAGACGCTCCCGAGCATCTGCTTGAATGCGCGGCGTCTCTGCTGTCCAGAATAACAGGCTGCGCGGCAGTGGCTTCCTCTCCTTCGGGAGAAAAGGCTGTTATCCGAAAGATAAGGTTCGTGCAGACAGGCGGCTGTACCGCAATGACGGTGCTTGTAACATCTACCGGAAGCGTTAAAACAAAGCTTTTCAGATGTGATTTCAATATTACCCCGGCTCTTATAGAGATGTTTGAAAGCGTGGCTGAGGAGCGTTTTGTGGGTCTGCCGGTAACAGGCATAACTCCGGCGCTTATGCAGAGCGCAGCGGCATCTATGGGGGAAATGACGATGCTGATGTCCAATGTGCTGCTTTCCATTCAGGAATCCGCAGCGGCGGCGGCGTCTACAAGCGTGGCGATAAAGGGTCAGTCAAATCTGTTCCTTATGCCTGAGCTTGCTTCCACGGACGGCAAAAAGGTGATGGAGCTGCTCGGTCATTCGGGCGAGCTTGCAAAGCTTCTCGGCTCAGCCGGTACAAAAACGGATATCCTGATCGGCAGCGAGATGAGCAATCCTGCTCTGTCAAGCCTCAGCGTTGTAGTATCACATTATCAGGCTTCTCCCGACTGCAGCGGATCGCTTGCGATAATAGGTCCTGTGAGGATGAATTACGCAAGGGTCAAGGCGGCGGCGGAATTCACGGCTCAGACCGTAGGGGAGCTGTTGGCTCAGCTTCTGGAAAGTGTATAGTTCTTGAAAGGAGAGTTGTGTTTTGGCAAGAAAGAATAATTCAAAGCCTGAACCCATCATCGAAGAAACGACAGAGGAGACCGCAGCAGAGGAAGCTGTTGCCGAGACCATCAGCAAGGAAGAATATGATAAGCTTCAGGCTGAATATGATTCACAGAAGGAACAATTTCTCAGAATGGCTGCTGAGTATGACAATTTCAGAAAGAGAACGGAAAAGGAAAAGCTGGCGACCTTTGATAATGCGATCGCGACCACAGTTGAAGCCTTCCTTCCGGTAGCGGATAATTTTGCTCTGGCTCTTGCTTCCGGGGTGACAGAAGGCGAGGATTTCCGTAAGGGCATCGAAATGATAAGCACTCAGCTCGAAAACGCCTTCAGACAGCTCAATGTTCAGGAATTCGGCGAAAGAGGAGAGGAATTCGATCCCCAGCTCCACAATGCCGTTGCAAGAGTTGATGACGAAGAGCTTCAGGAGGATCAGATAGTTTCCGTATATCAGAAGGGCTACCGCATAGGCGACAAGATAATAAGACATGCAATGGTGCAGGTGGCGAATTAGCTGATAGCTGTGAAAGGCTTACGGCGTTTATTCGCAGGAAAACATGCAGACAACGGCTTTTGCCGTTTAAATAAAAAAATAACAATAATAACAATATGAAATCGGAGGAATTGATTATGTCAAAGACAATTGGTATCGACCTTGGTACAACAAACTCATGCGTAGCAGTTATCGAAGGCGGCGAGCCGGTAGTAATCGCTAATGCAGAAGGCTCAAGAACAACACCGTCGGTTGTAGCATTTGCAAAGAACGGCGAAAGACTTGTAGGTCAGGTCGCAAAGCGTCAGGCAGTTTCAAACCCTGACAATACCATCGCTTCTATAAAGAGAAAGATGGGCTCATCTTATAAGGTAAAGGCAAGCGGCAAGGAATACACTCCTCAGGAGATCTCCGCTATGATCCTTACAAAGCTCAAAAAGGATGCAGAGGCTTACCTCGGCGAAAAGGTAACACAGGCTGTTATCACAGTTCCTGCTTACTTTACCGATGCTCAGCGTCAGGCTACAAAGGATGCAGGCAAGATCGCAGGCCTTGATGTAAAGAGGATCATCAACGAGCCTACGGCTGCAGCTCTTTCTTACGGCGTAGACAAGGAAAATGACCAGAAGGTAATGGTTTACGACCTCGGCGGCGGTACATTCGATGTATCCATTATTGAAATGGGCGACGGCGTTCAGGAGGTTCTTGCAACAGCAGGTAACAACCACCTCGGCGG
>CADCPT010000273.1 GCA_902803385.1 uncultured Ruminococcus sp. | reverse complement strand
TTTTCTATTGCAATGATGCTTTCTTACTTTATTGCGTAATGTCTCAAAGTAGTAATTAGGCGGTAAGCCGTATTTTATCGGATATTCAGATGATTCAGAGGCTTGTAAAAAAGAAAAAGTATTTTCACACCCCCCCTTAAATAAACACTGTTAAGTGAGTGCGCCGCGGCGACTGACTATGAAACACTCATAACAGAGCGAACGCAGTGAGCGACAGCGCGATTTGACACCGGCGGCACGCCGGCGCCGCAGGGCAGGCGCACGGGCAGATCATGAAAACAGCTTGTATAATATATTTCATAATCATCATTTGTGTATGCTTGAAATCAGGATCAAAAGTATGCTATGATATATTCATTAAAAAGTTAGCTGACAGGGGGATAACAAATGGCTTCAAATCTGTGTGACAGCTGTACGTTTTATGTGTGGGACGAAGAGCTTGAAGAATATGAATGTCTCGTTACGCTTGATGAGGATGAATATGCAGCAATGCTCAGCGACACATCAAGCGGATGCCGGTATTACCGCAAGGACGATGAATACGGCATTGTAAGAAAGCAGAATTAACGGTTTTTCAAACACTGTTTTTCAGGGACTGTGAAAATAATCGCAACCCCTTTCGCTGAATCTCGTGCGCCTACCTTGCGGCGCACTTTTATTATAGTGTTTTTGCAGAGGTGGCGCGAGCTTCGCTCGCGCCACCTCTGCAAAAACAAGTCTTTATACAGCCCGGTCGCTCCGGAATACTATCTCCCTGCGATCATTGTGATCAAATACGGAAGACCATATGAAATAAAGCACATTATTGCAGTTGCAAGTATCAGTCCGCCAAGGATAGACAAAACCGCGTCTCTGAGCTTGAAGTGGAAAAGTGCAGCTACAAGTGATCCGGTCCAGGCGCCTGTTCCCGGAAGCGGTATACCGACAAAGAGAAAAAGTCCCCATGTCTTGTGCTTCATTATCTTCTGAGCGCCCTTTTCGGCCTTTGCTTCAAGCCTGTTGATAAGCTTGACAAACCTTGTATTCTTCATTACTTCAAAGATCTTTTCAATGAACAGAAGAATGAATGGTATCGGAAGAATATTGCCGACAATACAGATAGGGATCGCCTTCCAGATATCCACACCGAGAATACTTGCGGCAATAAGACCGCCGCGCAGCTCCAATACGGGCATAAGCGAAATGATGAATACTATCAGTTCCGCCGGAATTCCATTCATCATGGATATAAGACTTTCTATTATTTTTTCCAAAACTCAATTCCCCCGTATGATGTCAGAATTCGGTCAGCGGATCATATCTTACACCGTTATACCGCATCTCATAATGAAGGTGCGGACCCGTCGAATAGCCGGTAGAACCGACATATCCGATACGCTGCCCTGCGACAACATGCTGTCCCGGCTGAACGGTAACTCCTGACAAATGACCATAAATGGATATCTTTCCATCACCGTGATCTATCATAACATAGTTGCCGTAGCCGCCCCCGCAGCCGCAGCTGTAAAACTTTCCGAAGTCGTGAGTACAGGTCGTGCAGGTAGAAAAAACCTCTCCATCCCAACAGGCTACTACAGAAGCACCGTAGACATCGCCATCTGCAATATCAAGAGCACCATGATTATTTGATCCGCGCCATTCCTCAAAAGTGGAGGTAAGGTATGTGTGACCGGGACACGGCCATACGAAACCGCCGGTAGATTCAACGATTATAGCATCCCCCTCACCTGTACGATCGGCAGCCTTTCTTTCATCCTCGGCTTCTTTCTTGGTCTCTTCAGCAGCCTTTTCACGCTGACGGCGAAGCTTCTCGGCGACCTCCCTGTTGTATTCCTCAAGTGCTCTTTCGAGTTCCTTCTGCCTTTCTTCGTTTGCCTTTATCGCTTCCTCGGCATCAGTTTTGGATTTCTTTAATTCCTCTATAATAAGAGAATTCTCCTCGGAAAGCTGATTAATAAGCTTTTTCTGCTGCTCAAGGGTCTGTTTCTGTTCTTCGACGGCTTCTTTGTCACGCCTTAGCTGTTCCTGCTCCATGCTGATACTGTTCATTTCGCTCTGAAGACCGGATATGAGATTATCATCATATCCCGACATAGAGCGAACAAGCTCCATTTTATCAATAAAATCGGAAAAGTCTTTAGCACGGAGGATGATTTCAAGTGAGCTGATCTCACCTGCCATATATATTGCTCTCAGTCTTTCACGCAAAAGCTCAAGCCTGTCTTCGACCTGCTGCATTTTGTCATCAATAAGAACCTGATTCTCTTTTATCCTCTTGTTTAGCTCCGTAATATTGTTGTTGCTTTCAGCAATGCTCTGTGACAGTGATTGGATCTGCTGCTGAAGCTCCTCACTATATTTTTCCTTCTCAGAAATATCGTTTTCAGTATCTTCTATTTCCTCACTGTATCGTGAATTTTCTTCCTTTATCCGCTCCTGCTCACGAGAGTTTTCCTCGACATCAAAAGCAAAAGCTGTGGGCAGAACACAAATGCATACGGCAAGTACGGCACATAAGGCGGCAATAAACGGTCTTGCTATTCTCTTACCAGCCAAGGATCTCTCCCCCTTCCTTGCGAAGATACTTTGTAATGGAAATGAATCCTCCGATCATACCTATCAGAACACCGGCTCCAGAGAATCCGAGAATCACATACGGCCACAGCTCAGTTACAGGTATGGTAGATTTGCCGATAAAATAAAACATATCTGCGGCAGCATCTCTGACAGGCTCATAAAGACCTATTATAACAGCAGAAGCTGATACACCTGCTATCAAGCCGATCGTCATCGCTTCGATAATAAACGGTATCCTTACGAATGCATTGGTCGCTCCGACAGATTTCATTATACTTATTTCAAAGCGCCGCGAATACATAGTCATTCTGATGGTATTTGAAATAATAAACAACGTAACAAGGCCGAGGATAAGAACGATCCAGAAGCCTATTACGGCGACAAAATAATTGAGCCTTGTCAGCTTTTTTGCAATATCGGATCTGTCACTGACAGAGGCAACTCCATCGATACTTTCTATCTGCCTGACAGTTTCGGAATACTCAGACAGATCATGAAGCTTTACATGGTATACATTCGGCATAGGGTTTCCATCGCCCTGCATGCTTTCGTACAGGTTGCCGAGTGTATCCTTATAATCAGCAATAGCCTCATCCTTGGAATAATAATCACAGGTCTCAACATTCGGTATCTTGCTTATCTCAGAACCGATCTTTATTGATTCAAGATCACCGAGATCATAATCGAGGTAGACCTTGATAACATTATCATCGCCTATAGCCGAAATAAGCTTTGAAACATTTAGCGAGATCAGCATTGCCGCGCCGGTTATGATAAGACAGGAAACAAGAACGAATATTGAAGCAAGAGACATCATCCTGTTGTTCCAGATATTTTTAAGTCCTTCTTTTACAAGATATCCGCTGCTCTGGAATTTCAAATCAGATCATCTCCATTCGTAGCTTCTTTTGCTCGGCGGGCGGTCGGTATTTTTTCATCCCTGACTATTTCTCCGCCGTCGATAAGGATGACCCTGCCGCCGAATTCGCGCACAAGTTCGTGATCGTGTGTTACAACGATCACGGTAGTTCCGCTTTTATTTATAGCGACAAGCTTTTTCATGATTTCATGTGACATTTTAGGGTCAATGTTTCCTGTAGGTTCATCAGCAATTATTATTTCCGGATTATTGACAAGAGCGCGCGCAAGACTCACTCTTTGCTGTTCTCCTCCGGAAAGCTCGCTCGGACGGCATTTTTCCTTGCCGCTGAGTCCGACCATATCTATAACACATCCGACGCGCTTTTTGACAGAGCGTTCGGAAGAGCCTATCGCCCTCATAGCAAAAGCGATATTGTCGTACACATTCATTTTTTCTATCAACCGGAAATCCTGAAAAACAATGCCCATAGTACGACGAAGATACGGGACTTTACGCGGTCTGATCTTCATAAGATCAAAGCCGTTAACGGTTATCTGTCCGAAGGTAGCCTTTTCCTCACGTATAAGAAGCTTCAGAAAAGTACTTTTTCCGGCACCTGAGGCACCGACAACAAAAACAAACTCACCGGGTTCAACATCAAGGCTGATGTTTTTCAGAGCTTCTGTTCCGTTTGCATATATTTTAGATATATTTTTTAGATGTATCATCTGATCAGATCCTTAAACAGCAGTATCACAGCTGCCGATAGTTATTCGCCGTAACTAATTATATAATATATAATTAGTTTCGTCAAATAGAAAATAGAAGAAAAGAGATTATTTTTTATTATCATATATACGACTATTCCGGTGCTGTGAAATAATTCATAGCTCCTTAGCTATACAACGTGCGCCCGAAGGAAATGCCCTTGGGGTGCGCCTACCCTGCGGCGCACTTTTTTATAGTTTTTTCAGGGGTGCCAGGCGCTTCGCGTCTGGCGCCCCTGAA
>CADCPT010000272.1 GCA_902803385.1 uncultured Ruminococcus sp. | reverse complement strand
ACTTCGACCTCGACCTTCTTCTTCATGAAGCTCGGAACGTTTTCTTCCTTTGCAGGAGCCGGAGCTGCTGCAGGAGCCGGAGTTGGCTTGGGGGTTTGGACTGTTTTGACCGCATCCCTTGCAGACTTTGATTTTTCTTCTGAATCCGGAGCGTCCGGGACCTCGTCAAAGGGGCGTGAATTAACAGTACCCTCTTCAAAGAAATAGTCCGCAGCCGTTCTGGAAACGGTAACGCTCTGGATGAAATTCTTGCACTTTACATGCTCCGGGTGAGTCTGATAGTATTTGAGGGCTGCTGCGTTTTTGAATACGGCATACAGCACGACATCATAATCGGAAGCCGTGTTGAAATTATAGCCCATTTCGATGCTGACAAGCCCTTCGATCTTTCCGACAAGCGCTGTAAGGTCGCTTATCATCCGATCCATGTTCTTCTGCTTATCCTCGCCGTCGCGCAGTTTCCACAGAACTATGTGTTTGACCATCGATTTCTCCTCCTGTATTATTATTTCTGCTAAATTATACAATAAAGCCTGTTTCCGGACTTAATTTATATACATTTTATCACAGTTACATAGTTTTATCAATAATAAATTGTAATTTTATATAAATTTTTTTGGTGTGTATGCCGTGCCCGACTGCTGCTGCGCAGCGACCTGGCTATTTTAAGACTTGTTTTTTTAGAGGTAGCGCGAGCTTTGCTCGCGCTACCTCTAAAAAACACTATAGTAAAAAAGTGCGCCGCAAGGTAGGCGCACTTTGTATAGCGAAGGAGCCGTGAATTTTTTCGCAGCTCCGAATCTAAAATAACCCGGTCACAAATGTACAGCCGGGCGGATGGGCAGTGTTAATGCTATAGTTCCTTATCAGTATGATAGCCAAAGAAAGAAAGCGGTAATGCTTTCGGCGTTTTGTCTATATATGTAGTCTGTTTTTTGGTGAGGTGTCCGATTCCGTACAGATGACTTTTTTCTTGTTTTGTGATAAAATTGTTTACAGGGAAAATGTATTCGGGGGCGATAAAATGAAACTGACAACTGAAAGCTTAAAACAAACCTCTGCTGTCTTTTTGACATTGATCATAATGTTGTCATTATTCTCGCTCTGCGGCTGCTCATCTGATAATACAGAAAAAACAAGGCTTGAGATATGTATGGGCTTGTCCCTCGATTCTGTTCCGGAATTCACTGTTGTTGATTCGATCGAGCATTATCAGGGTGATGGTACTAAGGAAGTATATTACGTTCTTGAGTTTTCAGAGGAAAGCGCGGCGCAGTTCGCAATGATAGCTGACAGATGGCAGAAAGAACCTGTTGTTACGACCTTCGCTGAGTTTACCGACTATGTTCATATCCTGCCTTTTTCCGAAATAACTCAGGCGAGAGATGCTATGACGATACAGAATGAAACCGAAGGTGTAAAATACATATTCATAAATAAGACCTCCGAATTCAAAACCCGGAACGAAGAAAGGATAAGAGAATACACGGCAAAGAATAATATTGTTTCCGGGAAAAACAAGTCAAAAACGACCTCGCAAAGCGGATACAGCGTTTCAGACAGCGATCCGAGGGTACCCGATCACTGCATAGGTTTTGCATGTGCGTTCTGGAATAAAGAAGAGAAAAGACTGTACTACTATCATATCGATCCGGCGGTAACAGATGAAAACATAGCCTTGGCGGCTGTTATCTGAAATAATTATATATGCAGTCTTAACAATATTAACAAAAAAATCATTGCTGTTTTGGCTAAGTAACTGTTTTTTCGTTATCATTAACTTTATTTATATCTTTCATTTGACAAATTGTTAAAAAGTGGTTATAATCAAACATGTGAGGAGCTGAATTATACACCCCTGCTCCCGTAGGAAGTTACACAGAGAGATACATAATTTTAGCGAAAGAAGGAGTTTGATTATGGCTAACACAAAGAAGACAGCTGCTAAGGAAGTAAAGGCAGAGGTTAAGACAGAGGCTGTTGAGGTAAAGGCTGCAAAGGCTGAGCCCAAGGCAAAGGCTGCAAAGGCTGAACCCAAGGCAAAGGCTGCCTGCGCTAAGGAAACAGTAAAGTGCACAATTGAGTTTGCAGGCAAGAGCACTGTTGTAGAGGATGTTGTTGCTAAGGTCAAGGAAGCATACAAAGCTGACGGCAACAAGGACGCTATCAAGACAGTTGAAGTTTATGTTAAGCCCGAAGAGAATGTCGCTTACTATGTAGTAAACGGCGTTGCAGAAGGCAAGTGCGTTGAGCTTTAATTATTAAGCGAGAGTTAAACGGCTGTGAAGAGATGATCTCTTCACAGCCGTTTTTTATCAGCGGAGCATTCCCTGAACGCTGTCGAGAACATTTTCGGCAGCTGAAACAGCCTTTTTTATCCTGCGTTTATTCTTTCTGGGATTTCCGAGCATCATGCTTCCTGCTGCGCCGGCAGCCATTCCGACGGCAAGACCGGCAGCTACTCCCTTCATAACGGACATTATCCCTTTTGGCATTCTTTACCCTCCCATAAGTTTTTGCCGCAAAAATGCAGCATGATATTATTATTTTCTGTAATTGTTTTTTTATTCTGATGAACAGTTTTGTTTCTAATGACAGATCTATTTCGATTTAATAAGAACTGCCGCATTAACACTGGCCTGTCCGCCAGACCGCACCTTCGGCGCGACCGGGCTATTTTAGACTTGTTTTTTTAGAGGTTCCGCGAGCTTCGCTCGCGGAACCTCTAAAAAAACACTATATCCAAGTGCGCCGCAGGGTAGGCACACGTGGTTGGTCTCAAGGGCTGCGAAAAATTTTACAAACCCTTGTTCTATAGGGGAAGTGCGCCGCCGGAATTTTTTTATTGCAAAAAGAGAACTGTAATGTTATGATAAAAACAGAATAATATGCTGCGGAGTGATCGCTTTGATTAATGTTTCTCATCTTACAAAAAAGTATAACCGTTTCAAAGCAAACGATAATCTGACGTTTACCGTTTCCGACGGTGAGACTGCAGTTCTTGCCGGTCCGAACGGCGCCGGAAAATCAACTGCTATAAAGTGCATTTCCGGTCTGCTTCGCTTTGACGGAGAGATCGAGATCTGCGGTTATAAAAACAAATCTGCTCAGGCAAAGCGTATTCTTGGCTATGTTCCGGAAATTCCTGCTCCGTATGAGCTGCTTACCGTCTGGGAGCATATGGAATTCATTGCTCGGGCATACCGCCTTGAAAACTGGGAAAACCGCGCCGGAGAACTGATGCGCAGGTTTGAACTGATGGATAAGCGTGATAAGCTCGGCAAGGAGCTTTCAAAAGGAATGCAGCAGAAAATATCGATTTGCTGTGCGCTGCTCATCGAGCCTAAGGTTGTTCTTTTCGACGAACCTCTTGTAGGACTTGACCCTCATGCAATAAAGGAACTCAAGCTCATGTTCGGAGAAATGAAGGAAAAGGGAACGACCATCATCATCAGTACTCATATGCTGGAAAGCGTTGAGGATATCTGGGACAGAGTGTTTATCATGATGAACGGAAGAATAGAGGCTGAAAGAAGCAGAAAACAGGTAGAAGAAACAGGTGAGAACCTTAACGAACTGTTTTTCCGGATAACAGAGGGCAGAACGGGGGAAGAATGATGACAGCTATTTCGTACCTGATCGTAATGAACGTCAAAAATGCTATTCTTGATACTCTTCGCCACCCCCTGAAGCTGATACTCTATCTATTGATAATCATTGGTATGGTATACGGTGCTGTTATGGGTTTCGCTGCCGGCGATACGGACGCCGGAGAGTTTATCCGCGGACTTACCGCTGAAAGCCACGGCAGGCTGCTGAGCGGAGTCTACCTTGCTGTGCTTTTCTTTATAAGCATACCTGTAATGCTTAAGGGTCTCAGCTCCGGAACGAGCTTCTTTTCGTTGTCTGATGTGCATAATCTGTTTGTCGCGCCGGTGTCGGAAAGGCTTATACTGATGTACGGTATAGGCCGTCAGCTTGCGACTATGCTTATTCTCCTGATAACCTTTGCGGCATACGGCGGTATGCTGATAAACACCTTCAACCTTGAGCCTTGGGAGACTCTGCTGCTTATAGTCGGCATCGGACTTATGCTGATACTTGTGCAGCTTACGACGCTTATAATTTTTACTCTTTCATGCTGTCATCCGATAAGGGCGACTATAATAAAGTATATTATTTTTGCTACAGCCTTCGGCTCTGTCGGTATTGTTGTCGGCAACCTGTTTATAAACGGCATTACGCTTGAAAACACTTTTCAGTCCATAACGCTTCCGGTTCTGGAATGGATTCCGATCGCAGGCTGGATGCATGGATTCATTTTCGGTATTATGGAGCAGGATACCATGCGTATGCTGATATTCGGTGTGCTTATCATCGTGATGATATTTTCAAGCATTGTTGCCCTTGCCAATTTCAATTCCGATTTTTACGAGGATGTTCTTTCCGGAGCCGAAGGATATCACGAATTCAAGGAAAACATCCGTTCGGGAAAAATGTCGGAAAGAATGCTGATGGGCGACAGGAAGATAAAAATAGGTAAGACGGGGATAAACAGGGGCTTTGGCGCAAGAGCCATTTTCTACAAGCATCTTAAAGAAGGCTCGCGCCGTTCAAAGCTTATGTTTTTCAATATCAATACAGTCGTTCTTATCCTGATAACGCTGGTCATAGGACTTGGCATGAGGATAGCAATGCCGGCTGTTGACCCTACTATCATTTATCTTGCGGTATCCATCATCTGCGCATATGTACAGTTCTTTTTCAGCGCTGCAAGCGACTGGGTAAAGGAGCTCACAAAGCCATATATTTATCTGATACCTGACAGTGCCGTAAAAAAGCTTGTTATGGCAGCTGCAACGGGACTGATAAAACCCTTTACAGACGGATTCATTGCATTCTTTATTCTTTCTGCATTCATTCGTGGTGAGCTTTGTGATATTCTTGTTTCTGCGCTTGTCTACGGAAGCTTCGGAAGTGTTTACATAGCGGCAAATATTCTTGCTCAGCGGCTTGTCGGTGTTGACAGCACGGGCGGCGTCTTTATTACATTTTATATGTCGGTGATCGTGCTTACTCTTCTGCCGGGAATAATCCTCGGAGTTGTGGTGCTTTCACAGTTTGCAGGTGTTTTCGGCAATATTGCGACTACACTGTTCGATCTCCCGATATGCCTGTGGAATATGCTGATCTCGGCGGTCATCTTTCTTGCCTGCCGGAATCTTCTTGATAATTCAGAATGATCAACAGAAAAGGGGCTGTTGCATTAACACTGCCCCGTCCGCCCGGCACCCCTGAAAAAACACTATAAAAAGTGGTTGCCGTCAATATTTATGTTTTGCGATACTCCCTTTAAATTTATCAGCAGCCTGACCGCGCCTTTGGCACGACCGGGCTGCTGATAATTTGTTTTCTCAGAGATGTCGTACATAAAACGGTCATTTTACTGCAGCATTGTTTTTAGTTATGCACGGCGTTTTTTTAAAAAGACGATGACGAACAACGACAGAAGTGAAAACGTGACCGGAACGATCACACAGAATCCATCAGTATTATCTCCGGTATCAAAGCCCTTTTTATCTGCATCGGTTTTTTCGGGTGTCTTTTCGGGTTCAGCCGTATCTTTTTCAGGTTCGGCTGATGGCTTGTCTTTATCAGTCTGTGTTTCTTCCGACAGATCTGTCGGCTCAACGGTTGGCTTGTCATCGGTTTTATCCGAAGGTTTTTCTGAATGATCGTTTTTGTGGTCCTCCGAGGGTTTATCTGACGGTTTTTCAGTGGGTTCTTCCGGCGGAGCTTTTGGCAGAGCAGGCAGAATAACGCTGTTATGGTCGGTTATTTCTGTATTTCCGTCGGAATCCGAAAACCATTTGCTGCAAAGAGGACAAATGTAATAATCAATATTACCTTCTTCTGAATCTGTCGGTTCCTTCCGTGGAATGTGCTCAAGCTCTGTATGGGGACAGGAATATTCTGATTCTGGGATCAGCAGGGCTTTTATCGGCAGGTTATCAACTGCAATATCATCAATTCCGTTTTTATAATATTTTTTCAGTTCCTCAGGAGAATAATATCCTGCCCAGTATTCATATAGCATCTGCTTGATATATTGGGAGAATTCGGTGAAATCCATCAGTCCCTCACTGCTTATCACAAAGCTCTCTCCTTCATTGATGACTGCTTTGATCTGTCTTTGCTCTTCTGTGCAATTATACATTACGGAAAAGCACAAAGAATAAACAGAAATATCCCCGGTCTCTTCACTTGAGTAAGGCGCTGAATTCAGTATTACAACGGAGTATGTTTCTCCTTTTTTCAGGAAATGCCCGTTTTTGAACTCGATAGATAGATTGGTATTACTCAAATCAGTATTACTATAATCAGTATTATTTCCTGCGGATTTCCCGCACTCTGTAACGCTGATTTT
>CADCPT010000271.1 GCA_902803385.1 uncultured Ruminococcus sp. | reverse complement strand
GGAAAAGCCATTCCCTGCCCTGGGAATCCCAGGCTGACCAGGTGCAGTATCCTCTTTCGTCTCCGGTGTACTTGTATCGGCCGGTTCCGAAGTATGTGGCTGCGGTCTTTGCCGCTTTTTGTCTTGTAATGTTGTACATTTCTATTTCGATGCCGTTTATCCCGATTTACCTAAAATCCCGATAGAAATCAGAATGCCCAGGGAATGGGCTTTTTCTAAGCGATTCTCTGAGCATAAATCGGAATAATTATTTTAGACCGCATAATTTCCGAAGCTTATCTTCGTCATTTGCGTATTTAAATGCGACATCGCCTTTGAAAACTGAATTGTCTCCTTCTGAAAGTTTCGCGGCAGCTTTACGCTTCATTTCGACTGTTGCACGTGCGTAAACTTGCACGGTTTCTAAATCTGCGTGACCAAGCCATTCAGCGATTAATGGAAGGTCAACTCCAGCCAAATAAAGGTGCATTGCCCTTGTTCGCCTGAACAAATGTGCATGAAGATGAGGAAAATCCGGCTTCTGCTCCCTGATTTTTTTCTCATATTTTTTCATAATGCGCTGTGTGTTATCATCAGACATTTTGCCCGATTCACCGTTTTTACGAGTATTCCTTGTAGTGAACATAAATTCTTTACTATCACGTTTGGGATCAATGTCAAAGGCTGTACAATACTGCTTAAAAATATCAACTACATCCTTTGAAATAGGAGTAACGCGATAGTTACTACCCTTTCCTATTACATGGAGTTCAGCAGCATCAGGATCTTCTGTAATGAAGTCTTTTATTGCAAGATCCAGAATTTCTTGATCACGACAGCCACTATCATATAATAGGGATAAGAAAAAGCGATCACGTATCCCCACCCTTGTATTCGTATCTGGTAATTGAAGAACGGATTTTACATCATCGATACTAAGGAAAACAAACTCAATCTTTCTTAAATCATCAAGTTTGGCTATGTCATTAATCTTACTTAATTCATCAAAGGAAAGGAGATTGTTTTTCATCATATAATTGCAGAATGTTCTGATATGGGCAAGCCGTTGATTGACACTGGAAACCTCGTTACCCCGCTTTATCTGTAACCAATCCATAAACTGTACTATGTTGTTGCAGTTGAAATCCGAAGTGGTTGCTGTAAGTAAGGTTTTTCCCTTTGTATCCTTAAGATAATCCAAATATACATTTATAGCTCCTGCATATGATTTTATGGTATTTGGGCTTTTTCGACGTATTATTGGAGAATAGACTTTCATGAAGTCTGTTATTGCGGCAAACAATTCAGGATCTTTTGTTTTTTTCATGAAAATCAGCCTCCTCATAGATCGCGCTAAACATGCTCCAGTTTATACCAGAAGATTTGCGAATTCGGTCCGGTAAAAGATGTATGTAGTATAATGTGCTGGTTATTTCAGCGTGTCCAAGGTAGTCGCTAAGATACGGAAGAAGAACCATAACATCTTTTTTGTCATCAATCCAACGCATCATAGTCCGCGTCGCAAATGCATGTCTGAGATCATAAGGCCTTGGGTCACCTTTTTTTGATAATCCACTTCGATCCCAGCACCGATGAAACTGGTATGTCATCCAAGTTGTTTTTAAACAACCACCATTAGGATGTGGAAAAAACCATTCATTTGTTCCTATGAGTGATTTATATATCCTGCACAATTCAAGCATGTCATCAGACATAATTATATGGCGTTCCTTATTGTGTTTTGTTTCTCTGATATAGATATCTCCTGATGTAAGATTTACATCTTTCTCTCGAAGATGTAATGGTTCAGAAGGACGCATTCCACAAAAGTACATCATTCTGAAAAGAACCGGTACTATTAATTCACCATGAAATTGTTCTCTATATCCATAATAAGGAATATAGGTATCAATTGAATCAAATAAAGCCTGTAGCTCCTTGTCAGTAAAAATATACGGTATATATCTCTCTTTAGATAAAGAATAATCCTCGTCAGGAATATATGCAGGCTTGCCTTGTGCATTTATAAAGCAAGTAAAACGACGCATACAGGAGATGAACGCTGCTTGGGATGACTGACATTTATAACGATGATAGGTTAGCCATTCATCCAGCATTGCTTTAGTTATTTGATCTTCGTCAGGATGATTTTGGGAACTATATTCTATGAATGGACAAATTGAATACTTATATGTTGTAGTCGCAAAACCAACTGACTGTCTATATTCTAGCATGCTGTTAAGATCTGTCATTGCAATTTCATAAAACCCCATTACTATAATCCTCCAACGTTGCACTTCTTATTAATGAATTGTGCGTATATGCCTCCTCGAATAGGTACTTCTCCAAAATTTCCCGCAACAAAGGAGATATTCTGTCGGTTATAAGATAGGTATGATTTATCGGATCGCAAATCACGATGTCCTAACAATTCGGAAATTTCATATATAGATGTTCCTTTAAGTGATAATTCGGTAGCAAAAGTTCTTCGGATACTATGAAATGAACGACCAGGAATTTTGGGCACTCCAGCCTTTTTGCAAAGGCTTTCAAACATTGTGCCTATTGCACGACTGTTCTTAAGCGCTTTAAATGGAGGATGTGTTGATAAAAATACAGCATTTTCGGAGCTGTCTGGTCTGACATCTAAAATATAATCAGCAATAGAATTAAGAACTTCACCACTTACTGGCTGAACAATGGGTTCTTTTGTCTTGGACTGTCGTATGGATATTGTTTCCTTTCTCCAATCTATATCCTGAAGTTTTAAAGCAACGATATCTGCTCCTCTCAATCCTGTTTCAAGTGCCAGATATATGATCGCGTAATTTCGCTTACCTAATTCAGTTGTAAGATCAATTGCAGCAAAAATCTGATTAAGCTCATCCTGAGAATAGGGAGGGACTATATGTATAGTTGCTCTTCTAATAGGCAATAATGAAAAGTCTGTATGAAGCTTACTTGCACCATTTTCCTTAAGATATGAGGAGGTCATCCTTACAGCCCGCATTACTTTTGATCTACTGCCTTTATTAGATTCTGATGTTGATTTCAAATATTCAAAGAAAATATCATCTGTAATATCTTGATCTAAAACACCTTTCAACTCTATATAGCAAAAAACTTTTCGAATATACATATGTATGTCATTTGCAGATTTGAGAGGTATTTTGTTTATTTTTATAATTTCATCTACCATTTTCATATGTTCTGGTGATGGTAGATATTTTTTTGAGACTTTCTTTCTTGAAAAATCTGCGACCCCATTATTGGCGATATCCATTATTAGTTTTGCAGTCCGATATATTGTGGAATAATAATTCCTACTTATTTCATTTTTCTCATATGCTATCTGATATTTTCCTACATACTCGTTCAAGAGATTAGTGGAAAATATACCTTTATTTTGTTCATTGATAAAACTGATAATGGGACCACAGTAACTGTCACGAAGTGCTTCTACTGTTTTATCTGAGGCTCCGTATGATTTGTATTGATCAATAAGACGATCTACAATAAATTGAATAGACTGGGTAACCATAAACATCCTCTTTGCAATTGATATTGGAGATTATTACACAATAGCCACTTAATCAGTGATTGCTTTTTTCCTTGCTCTACGCTCCCGCTCTCTGATACGATTTTTTTCTCTGCGTTCCTCAAGCTTTTCGGGGTGTTCTGCGAAATATTTTTTCTGGTAAGCCATGTTCCGTTGCGATCGTTCTTTTTTGGATATTGGAGATTTTTTCTGTTTAGGTGGTTCAGAAGATTTCTTCTTATCAATCCAACGCTTTTGTCGCTCTGCGTTTTTTCTCCGACTTTCTTTTGCATAATCGCTTTCAACAAGTGTACGTATAATGTTGCCATAATAATCTTCGGTTTCTTCTATACAAATGAGATTTTTCAAATTATATTTTCTGTATATATTGCAAAGTCTGTAGCGGATTGCTGCTCCAAAATAGGTACTGAATTTACCACCTTTAAAGTTGCCCCTGGAAATTATTTCCCATGCTACAATTCGTCCTTCTTGAAGAAAATCATCTATGTCATAGGTATCCATTTTTCCAATGTACATCTTTGCTTCATGAAGAATTATTGAATGAAGATTTATAAATAACTGCTCATAAGCAGCTTCCTCACCGGAAATAATTAGTTCAACAAGCTTTTCGTTGGATAGATTTTCGTAAATGACTGCTCTCATGGAGAATCTCCTTTCTTAAGGGACATGCTTTTAGCTTGTATATACATCCCTCTAAAGCAGAGAATAGTCCACGATTATTATAAATATAGTAGTAACAAAAAACCGAATTCAGCCTTGTGAATAATTTACATATTCATCGCATAGATATTAATCTACAGAATAAATCCCGATATTCTGTGATAATTCCGTGTAATATCAGAGAACTATCATAGTTATCGGGATTTTAGGTAAATCGGGATAATTGGTATTATACCGATATCGTAATAACGCCGTACCG
>CADCPT010000270.1 GCA_902803385.1 uncultured Ruminococcus sp. | reverse complement strand
TTTTTCAGGGGTGCCAGGCGCGAAGCGCCTGGCACCCCTGAAAAAACAATTTTTAATAGCCCGGTCGCGCCGAAGGCACGGTCGGGCGGACGGAATAGTGTTAATGCGACAGCCCCGCCTGAAAAAACATTATAAATTCAGCGAAAGGAGCTGTGAATGATTTCACAGCTCCTTATAATTATTTTATTAGCCCGTTGTTTTCAGCTCACTCAGACATGATGAGCAGATGCTCTGATTCCTGTATGTGATTATATCGTCCGGATTACCGCAGAAAACGCAGGCCGGGCGATATTTTTTTATTACGACACTTTCATTCTCAAGAAAGAACTCCACAGAGTCCACGCCGCTTGTGATACCAAGGTTTTTTCGGATATCGCTTGGCAAAACAAGACGCCCCAGTTTGTCGATCTGTCTTACATAACCAACCGCTCTCATAATGATCCCCCTTTTTACATTTTTTTCATCCGGTTTTTGTATCATGATTCTACTATAATTTGGTAATAATGTCAATAGTAAATGCTGCAAAATGGCAAATTATTTTGAAATTATAGGATTATTATCTCCTTTTGCGTTTTTTGCAAAATCGGAAAATGTCGGAATATGAGTATTTATGCGATTTTTGTGGAATAAAAAATAATAAGAATATTTATAAATAACACTATTTTCACATTTTTTGTAATGTAGAAAAATAAAATTATTGGTAATTTATTTTTACAATCTGGAATAATATAGCTTTTGGTTTTTGTTTTTTCAGAGGGGGCTGCCGCATTAACACTGCTCCGTCCGCCCGACCGTGCCTTTCGGCGCGACCGGACTGCTAAAAACGGGACTGACGCAAGCTTTTTCGCATCAGTCCCGTTTGTTACGATATCAGTCTGCCGGGGATTCCTCGGGAGATTCCGGCTCTTTGGATTCTTCTTCGCTGCTTTCGACAGGCTCGCTCGATTCTACTTCCGGTTCGCTTGATTCAACGACAGGATCGCTGGATTCAGGCTCAACAGGAGCTGAGGACTGTGGCTGGCTCTTCGGCACCTTATCCATTTCCTTCTTTGCCTCTTTGAGCAGAGTGTTGATCTGGCTTTCAGATGTAGCAGATTTGATCTTTGAACGGTATTCAGAACGTATGCTGCGGATCTTCGTCTGTCCGTCAGAGTCATAATCGTTAAGATTTACATAGGAAAGAAGCTCTGCATCTGCTTTTGCCTTTGCATTTTTAAGCTCCTCTGCAGCTTCCGAAGCTTTTCTGGATTCTTCAGCCTTTCTGGATTCCTCTGCTGCCTTCTTTGAGGATTCTTCAGCTAACTTTGACTCCTCGGCAGCTCTTTTTTCGGATTCCTGTTTTTCCATTTCTTCGGCTGTTTCGATCTTTGCAAGAGCGGCAATACCGTCTTTCTTGAGCTTTTCAACTTCCTCTATCGAGGTAGCTTTGTCGATCTTCTTGTTGTAATCCTCAAGGATCTTTTCTACCTGAGCAAGCTGTCCTGTACGGTAGCTGTTTCCTGCAATGGAATTATGAAGCTCAAGCTTTGCGCTGGATTTGCTGCTTGCAAGCTCACTTTCGGAAACGAGCTTGTTGCTTGCCTCAATAGATGCCTCTTCTTCCGATATCGTCTGTATCGCTCTTATGGAAACAAGGGCATTGCGGTATATCTCGTTTACCTCCGAACCTGTGGTAGATTTATTGATAAGCTCTGTGTACTGCTTTACAAGATCATCTACGATAGCCTGGTTCTCGGCATTGTATTTTTTTGATTTGACGAATTTGTCTATCTCGTCAAGTGCGGCCTTCTTGCCGTCCTCAAGAGTTTTCATAAGCTCCTTGTCGTCCTCCTCGGACCACCCTGAGCTGTTTCCGTCATACCAGTCGATCTTCTTGTTGTTGTATGCGTCCTGGAAGGTCGTAACATCCGGCCTTGTTCCTCCGTATACATTGTACCATACATCAGGGTAAAGCGGATCCGGATTTACAGATGCCTTGGAAACATCGACCTCGGCCTTTTCTCCGTCCCGTACCTTTCTTGCTACGACAACAAATCTGAATTCTTCAAAATCATAAGCGCAGGTAGAAAGGGTAACTATCTTGTCGTTTTCATTTACCTTTACCGGAGTATCAACTAAAGAACGTTCGCGGACCTGGTAGATGTAGTTGAGGAAATCGTAGTCGTTCTCAAAATCACCTCTGAGGTAGTTGAAGAACTGTCCCTGATAATCGAGTGTGTTGGTCTTGAAGATGGAGATTATCTGCCATTCGCTCTTTTCGTATATTGTGTTGTAGGTGAATGTCGGGGATTTTTTGTAGAATTCAAAGTCCTCATAATACTTGAGGTTTGCGAACATTCTGCCGTCCTGCATGTGATGTCCGTGGAGAACCTGATCCTTTGAATCGACTTTACAGCGGAAATCGAGGAAGATCGTGCCGTATTTGCTGCTGTTTCCGTAGAAATCGCGGTAAAGGTAGTATTCAGGGTCATCCTCCGGAGGCTGAACTACTACATAGTCAATGACCGTGTTGGGAACGGTTATCCATGCCACAGTATCCTTGTTTTCGGCAAGGAGCTTGCTGAAATCTATAAGTGTTCCTTCCGAGCCGTCTGTGGGCTTTTTGGTGACGGTGTCGCTTGCCTCGTTATCGGTTGAAACAAGCATGTCGCGTATGCTTTCATTGGTGCGGTCGTTCTTCGCAGGTTCTACGACAAGAATATTTATCAGCATGCACGAGGAAACGATGAATGTGCATACCGCAAGCATAAGAATCACCTTGCGTACAACATCAAAGGGCGAATCTCCGGAGCAGGGTATGAATCTCTTCCAGAATGAATTCTTCGGCTTGGGGTGAGCGACAGCTCCTGATACGGTATAAAGTATCGTGCTGAAATCCGCTTCAGCTGCCTTTGCGGTGGGCAGAAGAACAATGAGTGTGTTTTTGTATTCACAGGAAAAAGCGGTTATCGCTTTTTCAGGAGTCTCACTGTCTGTTTTTTCGGCAGCGGCGTCAGTTTTCGTTTCTTCGGTCTTTTCGGGTTCCTTTTTATCGTCCTCGTCAGCTTCGAGCTTGAGCGCTGCCACACGTTGCGTTTCCGGCTGCTTGACGGTCTGGACCTCGGGTTCCGGCTTGCTTTTTCCGGGGGCTGCTGTTATCTCGGTCAGCTTTCCGTCAAGGCCTATGCTTTCGGCTGCTGCCTTTGCCGCTTCCTTGTCTGTACTGATCAAAACATCTGCAATGAAAACAACATCTATTTTTTCGCTGCCGGAGGTCGTTTCCTTAAGAGCCTGTGTGATGCTTTCCTTATTCAGATTGACCTCTGTCTTGAAAAGTATTGTGATGTCCATATCGGAAAGCTTTTTGACTGTGGATTCAAAAGCTTTTTCTGTTGTCTGAGGGAAGGAACCGCCCTCTCTCGGAAAATACAGTTCTGTATTCATCCTTTTAAACACTCCCTTAAATATCGGCCTGATACAGCCGGAAATAGTCTGCGTTCACGGTCATAATTCCGTGAGCCTCGTGTTTTTTACAGCCTCTTCTATAAGCGGTATATAATCTATCTTATCCTGTTCGGCAATAACGTTTTTCAGCACCGGTCTTGTTCTCGGGTGCTTCGGTGTGAATACTGTGCAGCAGTCTTCATACGGGCGTATGGAGACCTCAAAGGTGTTTATTTTTCTTGATATTGAAATTATCTCTTCCTTGTCCATTCCGATAAGCGGTCTGAAAACCGGCATGCTGCATGCACTGTCGGTGCAGGCTATTGCTCCTATCGTCTGACTTGCGACCTGACCGAGACTTTCGCCTGTTATGAGAGCCTGACATTCATGCTCTGACGCTATCTTTTCGGCTATCATCATCATAAAGCGCCGCATTATTATGGTCGAGTATTCTTCGCGGCATTTGTCCCTTATCTCTTCTTGCAGCTTGGTGAACGGAACGGTGTACATATTCAGTCTTCCGCTGTATTCGCCTACCCTCTGCAGAAGCTCGGCGACCTTTTCTTCGGCGCGCACGCTTGTATACGGCGGGCTGGCAAAGTGTATCGCGGTAAGCTCTATGCCTCTTTTTGCCATCATATATGCTGCGACGGGGCTGTCTATTCCGCCGGAAATAAGTATCGCTGCTTTTCCGCCGGTACCTATGGGTATGCCGCCGGCGCCTTTTATGACTCCGCAGTGGATGTATGCCGCACTGTCGCGTATCTCAACGGTGACAACAGCCTCGGGGTCATGCACATCGACCTCAACATCCGGGTAGAGATCCGCAAGGTATGTGCCGACCTCTATTGATATTTCGGGGGAAGTGAGGGGGAATTTCTTGTCCGAGCGCTTGCTTTCGACCTTGAAGCTTTTTATCTCGGAGAAACGCTCCTCCAGATATTCGCCTGCAGCTTTTTTTATTGTTTCGATATCCTTCTCAACAGAGCAGGCTCTCGAAAAGGCGGCTATGCCGAAAACCTTTGATACGCAGCTTACTGCCTCATCCATATCCGCATCATCATAAAGCGGAGTAACGGTTATGGTGGACTGCGCTGCCCTTACCTCGAACCTTCCTATCTTGTGCAGCCGGCGTTTCAGGCTTTTTATGAGCCTGTCCTCAAAGTTCTTTCTGTTAAGACCCTTCAGGACGATCTCACCGAGCTTTATAAGAATAACTTCCTTCATTTATTTACTCCTTTGTAAACTGCGGAGCTCTCCGCAGATGTATTGCGTTTTTTGTGCCGCACCAACCTTAATTGTACCATTTTTATTTCGATCTTGCAAGTGTTCTGAGACCTGTTTTGAGTCTGTTTGTGAAAATATCTATATCTTCGGCGGTATTCTCGTCTGAAAAGCTTAATCTTACCGCAGAATCCGTTATTTCAGGCGGCAGTCCCATAGCCGTAAGGACATGGCTTTTATGCCCCTTTGCGCAGGCTGAGCCGCTTGAAACGTATATTCCTTCTTCCTCAAGAAAATGCAGCATCGTTTCTGAGCGAATGCCCGGAGCTGAAAAATTGATTATGTAGGGGAGGCATTGTTCATCTGAATTTATTACTATGCCTTCTGTTTCCGAAAGCCTTTTTCTGCAGCAGCGGTTTATTTCAGTGATATGCTCCCTTTCATCCGGATAATCTCTTACGGCCGCTGCCATAGCACATATCAGCGGCAGAGGCTCTGTGCCCGGGCGCAGCTTCGACTGCTGCTCGCCGCCGCGGTGAAGAGGCACTATGCGTGTTCCGCTTTTTACATAGAGCGCACCTACGCCCTTGGGAGCATGTATCTTGTGGCCGCTTATGCTGAGCAGGTCGCAGCCGAGCTTCTTTACGCTTACCGGCATTTTCATAAAGCCCTGAACAGCGTCTATATGGAAAAGAGCAGGAGCGCCGGAGCGTTTTATTATGCGGCGGACCTCTTCGACGGGCTGGATTGCTCCGGTCTCGTTATTGACAAGCATTATGCTGACAAGTATGGTCTCCTTTGTTACGGCTTCCTCTGTCTGACGGGGCGATATCCTGCCTGAGCTGTCAGGCTTCAGATAAATGACCTCAAAGCCTTCCTTTTCGAGAGCTGCTGCGCTTTCAATAACTGATGAATGCTCGATCGCTGTTGTGACTATTCGTTTTCCTCTGCGGCAGAGCGCTTTTGCAGCACCGAAAACGGCGGTATTATTGCTTTCCGTTCCGCCTGAGGTGAAATATATCTCCTCCGGGGAAGCGGATATAGCATTTGCTATTGTCTTTGCGGCGGCTTTAAGCTCATGCTCCGCTTCAAGACCTTTTGTATGCAGTGACGACGGGTTTCCGTAGCACTGAGTCATGATCCGAAGGGCTTCGGCTGCTGCGGATCCGCATGCTTTTGTTGTTGCGCTGTTGTCTAAATATATTTCTTTCATGTATTTCTTCCTTTTCCGGAATAATCCTTTTTGCTTCTGAGCAGAATATATCTGAGGAGTTGATGTTTATGACCCTTACGGGAAAAGAATATGCAAAGCTTGTTGACCGAGCCGCCCCTGACAGCCCCGTTGTGCAAAACTGTGTAAGAGCATTTTTTGTCGGCGGACTCATATGTTTTTTAGGCCAGGTAATGATGACCGTATTTGAACAGTCAGGACTTTCAAACGATGATGCGTCCTGTCTTACAAGCGTTACTCTTGTTTTTCTGGGGGCAGCCTTTACAGCGGCAGGCTGGTATGATAATATCGCGAAATATGCCGGTGCCGGAACTCTTGTTCCGATAACAGGCTTTTCAAATGCCGTGGCTTCTCCGGCTATGGAATTCAAAACAGAGGGCTTTGTTCCGGGACTCGGTGCAAAAATGTTCATTATTGCAGGCCCTGTTATCGTTTACGGAACTGTTGCCTCTGTGCTATACGGTGCGCTGTACTGGGCGGCGGTGACATTATTCTGATGTATTGCCGCGAATTTCGCGCCTTTTGCCGAATTATGAATTTTTTTCTTGTAAAATGCTTACTGATATGCTATTATATGGTTAACATATTTTATGCGGATAAACTAAAGGAATCGCTGAATAGATCACGCCTGACGGCTCAGCACTCATCTCGCTGCGCCCGTAGGAAGTGCCCTTGGGGTACATCTTTTCCGCCATCTTGC
>CADCPT010000269.1 GCA_902803385.1 uncultured Ruminococcus sp. | reverse complement strand
TTTTTCAGGGGTGCCAGGCGCGAAGCGCCTGGCACCCCTGAAAAAACAATTTTTAATAGCCCGGTCGCGCCGAAGGCACGGTCGGGCTGACGGGGCAGTGTTAATGCGACAGCCCCGCTGAAAAAAACACTGTTTATGTGAGTTCGCCGCAGGGTAGGCGCATCCCAAGAGCATTTCCTTCTGAAAAGAGCTGATGTTATAATACTTTTTGTGTTTTTAACAAAAAATCTATTGTTTTTATGCATGCTTTGAGTTATAATAGATGATATATGACCAGCAAAATATCCGCTTCGGCGGAGGATAATAAGGAGGATACAACATGAAGGTACTCAAAACTGCCATCAAGGCCGGAACAGCACTTATCTATGTAAGCGGAAAGGCTCTCTCAGTCGGAACACAGGCAATAAAGCACGGAATGGACGCTCTCGAAAAGGGTGAGGCTCTTCTGAAAAAGAGCGAAACTGCTCTGCAGAAGACCGAGCCCGTAGTTCAGGTAGTTGCTCCTGCCGCAAAAAAGGTTGCCCCTGCAATAACAAAAACTACGCTTATCATCACCGCTGCAGCGGCTCTTATCACAGGTATCGCCATAGGCATACTTGTTTCTCCGCTCAAAAACGGCATACTTCTCAATTTCGGCCTTCTGAACAGCGCAGACGGTCAGGAGCCCGGCGCTGCCGCAAAAAAGCATTGCCGCAGGAAGAAAGGATGCTGCGCTGAAGCTAAGGAAAATGCTGACGAAGAAGAGAAGTTCCGCCTTCCCAAAAAGAGCGAGCTTTTCTCTAATCTCAGAGGAAAGAAAAGCGACCCGGCTGACGAGATGACCGAGGAGGCTTCCGCTGAATAATGGACTGGACCGAAATAATCGTTACCGTAGCTTCGGCTGATATCGAAAAGGCAGAAAACATCGCCCATATGACCGTGCCCTACGGTATATATACCGAGGATTACTCCTGTCTTGAGCAGGAGGTCCTCGATATTGCAAGGATAGACCTTATAGACGATGAGCTTCTTGCAAAAGACAGGGAGCACGGAAAAATACACATCTATATCAGCCCGGAGCAAAATCCGGCAGAAGCAGCCGCCTTCCTGAAGGAAAGGCTTGACGCTGAAAACATAGGGTATGAGATAGAAAGCGGAAACTGCGATGTTGAAAGCTGCCTCGAAAGCTGGAAAAAGTATTTCTGCCCTATGAAAGTAGGAGAAAAGCTCCTCATTCGTCCGGTGTGGAGAGATGACTATGAGCCGGACGGCAGGATAGTCCTTGATCTTGAGCCGGGACTGGCATTCGGCACGGGAACGCACGAAACAACACGGCTCTGCCTGGAGGCTCTTGAAAAATTCGTCAGACCGGGCGACAAAATGCTCGATGTCGGCTGCGGAAGCGGCATACTTGCGGTCGCGGCTCTTCTGCTCGGCGCAGAAAGCGCCGTGGGCATAGACATTGACGAAATGGCTGTAAAAGCATCACGTGAAAACGCTGCCCTCAATAATGTCAGTGACAGATATAAGGGGATAAACGGCAACCTTGCCGACAAGGCAAGCGGAAGCTATGATATCATCACTGCGAATATTGTCGCGGATGCCGTTATAATGCTTTCGTCGGATATAGAAAAGCTTATGAACGACAACACCGTTTATATCATGAGCGGTATCGTAGACATAAGGCTCGACGATGTTCTTTCCGCACTGCCGGAGAGCATAGAGGTATTTGAGCAGTATGAGGACAAGGGCTGGTATGCTCTTGCCGCAAGAAAAAGAAAATAAAAAATCATCCCGGAGGAAATAATAATGAAAAGGAAAAAGGATGTATCGGGGCTTATATTTTCAGCATTTATGCTGACAGCTTTTGTTATATGCTCCTACTTCTTTATAAACCTGATAAACGATTCGACAGGGCTCGGCGAGACCGCAAAGCTGCTTCTCAGAGCGCTGGTATGCACTGTGTTCGGAGCCTTGCTGTTCTATGCAACAAGAATAGGCGACGGACGGCAGATAAAGCGTTTTTCACTTGCAACGCTTATAATACTCGACCTTCCTGCGCTGTATGTCATACTTGCCGCCGCAGCGCCCGGACTTCCCTTCCCGTTTGACCTTTCCAAAGCGACCGAAGTAATAATGCTTGCCGGAGTTGCGCTGGGCTACGGCATACCGTACACCTTCCTTTCAGGCTATGAGATCGAGCCGGACGAAGCTGACGAGGCTGACGGACCGGACGAAGCGCAGGGACCCGCAGATACGGAAGCCGGGGAAGAAGAGCTTTCGGAAGATGGCGAAGCCGAAGAAGCCGAAGAGGATAACGAACCCGGAGCATGCGGCACCAAAGAAGTCGAAGAGGATAACGGATCCGGAGCAGACGGCACCAAAGAAGCCGAAGAGGATAACGAATCCGGAGCAGACGATACCGGGGAAGAAGAAAAAGCTTCCGAAGAATAAGTTAAGAACTGATATTCAGAATAAAAAGAAAACAGGAGTGTTTTATTATGTCAGAAGAATGCACACATGATTGTTCAAGCTGCGGCGCAGACTGCAGCAGCAGGGATATGCACGAAAAGCTCAACCCGAAAAGCAGCGTAAAGAAGGTAATAGGCGTTGTAAGCGGCAAGGGCGGAGTAGGTAAATCCCTTGTGACCTCACTGCTTGCCGTTATGTTCAGCAGGCAGGGCTGGCACACAGCCATACTTGACGCAGATATCACAGGGCCGTCCATTCCGAAGGCCTTCGGTCTGACCGAAAAAGCGACGGGAACAGAGGAATGTATATTCCCTGTCAAGACGCATGGCGGCATTGATGTTATCAGCCTCAACCTTCTGCTCGAAAACGATACCGACCCTGTTGTATGGAGGGGTCCGGTGCTTGCCGGAGCCGTAAAGCAGTTCTGGACGGATGTCATCTGGGAGGATGTAGACTATATGTTCGTCGATATGCCTCCGGGCACGGGCGACGTTCCGCTGACGGTATTCCAGTCTATCGCCCTTGACGGCATAGTTATCGTCACGACCCCTCAGGAGCTTGTTTCTATGATCGTTGAAAAGGCAGTAAACATGGCAAACCTTATGGAAATACCTATCCTCGGCGTTGTTGAGAACATGAGCAGCTTCGTATGCCCCGACTGCAACAAAAAATACTATCCCTTCGGCGAAAGCAAGCTGGAGGATGTTGCAAACCGCTACGGACTGGAGATACTTGCCCGTATGCCGATAGACCCGGAGCTTGCCGCAGCCTGCGACAGAGGCAGCATAGAAAAGATGATATGCGACGAAGCATCTGCTGCTGCAAAGAGGCTTGAAGAGCTCGTAAAAATCTGAAAACACAGGTGAGATAAAATGGCGGAAACAGCGGATACCAAAAAGATCATTGCCGAAGGATTCAAAAGCATAATGGCCAGAAAGGCCTTTGAAAAGATAACGATATCCGATATTACTTCCATCAGCGGCTTCAACAGACAGACGTTCTACTATCATTTTCATGACAAATACGACCTGCTGAACTGGATATTCTATAATGAAGTCATAACTCCGTTTGTACAGGATCTCAGCTTTGACAACTGGAGCTGCAAGCTTCTTGAAATGCTGAACACCATAAAGAAGGATTCGAGGTTCTATCAGAATGCCCTCAAGACCTCCTACGGAGATGAATTCCGTGATTACATCCAGCGCGAAAGCTCAAAGGTATTCAGCGAAGTCATTGACGACATCGCCGGCAAGGGAACGGTATCCGATGGTGACAGAGAGTTTATTGCGGAATTTTTTTCCTTTGGCATAGTGGGATCGATACTCAAATGGGTGAGAACGGGCATGAGGGAAAGCCCTGAGGTCATTGCCGCTCACATTGAAAATCTCGTCAATGACTGCAAGCGTCTTGCTATCAGCAGATATCTGAATTCGTAAGGTGTTTGTGGGGCTGACACTGAAAATGTGTTTGCGCCGGCGTGCCGCCGGTGTCGATTCGCGCTGTCGCTCACTGAGTTCGATCTGAATTATCACCCGGAGGCTTATTTCCGCGGCTGTGCATTTTCATTTTGCAATATTTCACGCATTATTGCCTTCGTAAATCAGTTTTTTCAGGGGTGCCAGGCGCGAAGCGCCTGGCACCCCTGAAAAAACATT
>CADCPT010000268.1 GCA_902803385.1 uncultured Ruminococcus sp. | reverse complement strand
CCGTTATGCTCGGAACTATTCTTTTTCTGACCATCATCAGCTATCTTTCGGTTTATCGTCAGCTCAGGGGGACGGCTGCCGAAACTCTGCGTCCGTACACCCCAAAGAAAATGCGAAAGACCCTGCTTGAACGCACAAAGCTGTGGAACAGGCTGCGTTTCGGAACAAAATGGAACCTTCGTGACCTCAGCCGTCACAAGAGCCGCTCTTTTATGACGCTTTTCGGCATTGTGGGCTGTATGGTGCTTATGGTGGGCGGTCTTGGAATGCGTGACACAATGGCGGGCTTTCTTGAACTGCTGGATAAGGACATCTCCAATTATTCCACAAAGGTCAATCTCATCGACAACGCCGACAGCGCAAGGGCAAAGGCGCTCGCCGCAGAGCTTAACGGCGACTGGGAGGCTCTTACGGGCATCAGTCTTGACGGAGACACCGTCACCCTTGATATAATACACAATCCGGCTCAAAAACTCAATGTGATCGACGAGGACAACCGCCGCATCGATCTGAGCGGCGAGGGCGTTTATCTGTGTCTGCGTCTTAAGGACAAGGCACAGATCGGAGAAAATATTTCGTTCTCGCCCTACGGCTCAAAGGAAACTTATACAGCCAAGGTCATAGGCTACAACCGTTCGATCATGACAGAAAGCGTGACGCTGACTGATACGCTTGCGGACAAGCTCGGTATTGATTACACGCCGACATCTGTTTACACTGATACCGGTATCAGCGATATTCCTTCTGATGACATAATTTCCGGCAAGCAGGACAAGGCTCAGCTTATGGCGACATTCAACAGCTTTGTCAGCATTATGGACGGCATGGTGATTATTCTGGTCATCGCCGCCGCTGTGCTGGGTATTGTTGTTCTGTACAATCTGGGGATAATGAGCTATGTGGAGCGCTCCCGTGAGCTTGCGACCTTAAAGATCCTTGGCTTCCGCAACAAACAGATCGGCAGGCTGCTCATCTCTCAGAATATATGGCTGACGGTCATCGGCGTTATCATCGGACTTCCGGCAGGCGTAGGGGTCCTGAACTGGATGGTCACTGCTCTTGCGGGAGAGTATGAGATGAAGCTCATGCTCGGACCCTTGACTTATTGTGTTTCTATCCTTCTGACCTTTGGCGTTTCGCTGCTTGTCGGCATGATGGTCGCCAAAAAGAACAGGAAGATAGATATGGTCGAAGCCCTGAAAGGCTCGGAGTGACGCTAAAAGAAGAATATCCCCTGAAGGCGCATAAAACCTTCAGGGGATAGCTGCTGCCGGATCTTCCGCCGGAAACACTGCGGAAAAGCGGCAGCAATTTTTTGTGTTTTTTATCTTTGACTTGTGCATATCATCATTTTGCCGTTTACGGTGAGAACGCCCTTGGTCTTTTTTATCGCAGGCGAGGCGGGAGGAATGAAAAACGCAGCTGATATGCTGCTGCATTCGATCTTGCCAAGGTTTGTCAGACAGTAGCCATCGGGCGAACCAAAACCGAATACGCTCTTGCCGACGTATGATGCCGCTCTGCTCTTGAAGCCGTCCTTCGCAGCCATAAATGAGGCGTCGAGCAGGGAAGGAGTGAGATTTGCATAGCACTGCAGCGACAGAAAAAGGTCGGAGGACTTTTCAAGTATCTTTTGCACTGCTTTATGTACCTCTTTCGCAAGCACAAACGGATCACGAGCCTTTTTCCTGACAGTTACGGAAAAGGCCGACGAGAAATTTCCAAGCGATCCCGGCACATAGAAATCCAGCTTGTCCCTTATGTCGCTGGCAATAATGATCTTGTCGGTGCCTTCATCAATGAACATTTTTGCAAGCAGAAAATCATTTATGGTTATGCCGATATCTCTGCAGGCGTTTGACGTCCTTGAAAGCTCGTCCTTGTCTATGCGCTTCATCAGATGGCGTACCTTGTTTCCCTGTACGAACTTGTCGGCAAATTCGTGGTACTCATCGTAAGAGAGCGGCTTGCGCCTTTCGAGCGCCCAGTCACGGTTGCCTCTGTCTATCATCATGCGGTTTATCAATGACATTTTTGAGTCTTTCGGAAGATCGTTTACTGAGGATATCAGTTTTTCGGGAGCATCGGGTGGCATGATCCTGTCAGCATAGAGGTTCGCAAGCTCGGCAGCAAGGTTCAGAGCGCCCCGTCCGTCCGCTAAAAGATGATGAAAGACCATCAGAAAGCAGGTGTACCTG
>CADCPT010000267.1 GCA_902803385.1 uncultured Ruminococcus sp. | reverse complement strand
GGTCTGGCATAAGGTCAATGACCTTGTGCTCACTTTCCGGGTCAAATTCGCCGGAATTAGCATCCGGGAAGCCGAGGACATTTCTTGCGTATTCTATAACAGCTGTCTGCATGCCGAGGCATATGCCGAAATACGGTATATCATGCTCTCTTGCATACTGTGCGGCGATTATCTTTCCCTCAACGCCTCTGTTGCCGAAGCCGCCGGGAACAAGGATACCGTCAACATCGCCCAGAAGCTCATCAGCAGTATATGCGGTTATAAGCTCTGTATCGACCCATTTGATATCGACAAAGCAGCTGTTTTCATAGCCTGCATGATGCAGAGCCTCTGCAACGGAAAGATATGCGTCATGAAGCTGTACATATTTGCCGCAGAGAGCGATCTTGACTGTCTTATCGCGCTTTTCTATTCTGTCAAGCATTTCGAGCCATTCGCTCATATCGGGAGCGGGCAGGTTCTTGAGCTTCAGCTCACGGCAGACGATATTGCTGAAGTTTGCTTTTTCAAGCATCATAGGTGCATTATAAAGCACAGGTATGGTTATATTCTCGATAACACAGTCGGGTTTTACGTTGCAGAACATAGCGATCTTCTTGAAAATGCTCTTTTCAAGGGGCTCGTCACATCTCAGAACCATTATATCAGGATTTATACCGAGAGAACGAAGCTCCTTTGCGCTGTGCTGGGCAGGCTTTGATTTATGCTCCTCACTGCCGCGGATATAAGGCACAAGACAGACATGTATAAACAGACTGTTTTCCTTTCCTACCTCAACGCTTACCTGACGTATAGCTTCAAGGAAGGGCTGGCTTTCGATATCGCCTACCGTGCCGCCTATTTCGGTTATAACGACATCGGCCTCACTGTCCTTACCGACTGCATAGATAAAGGATTTTATCTCGTTTGTTATATGCGGGATTACCTGAACGGTATCGCCGAGGTAATCACCGCGGCGCTCCTTTTCAAGAACATTGGAATATACCTTTCCGGTGGTAAGATTGGAGAATTTATTCAGGTTTTCATCGATAAATCTTTCGTAGTGACCGAGGTCAAGGTCAGTTTCGGCTCCGTCCTCAGTTACGTACACTTCGCCGTGCTGATAGGGGCTCATTGTACCGGGATCGACATTGATATATGGATCCAGCTTCTGAGCAGCGACCTTCAGCCCCCTTGCCTTGAGCAGTCTTCCGAGAGATGCAGCCGTTATTCCCTTTCCAAGACCTGAAACAACGCCTCCGGTCACGAATATGTACTTTGTCGTCATAATTCGATTTCTCCTTCATATACTGTTTCTGCAACGCCTGTTAGATAGACTGTATCGTCGGTATATTCAATAACAAGATTTCCGCCTCTGAGCTTAACGGTAATGGGTTCGTTCTTCTTGCAGTATCCGTTTTCAACAGCTGCAACAGCAACAGCGCATGCACCGGTTCCGCATGACCATGTTTCTCCCGTTCCGCGCTCCCATACTCTCATTTCGATCGTATGATCGTCTATTACCTTTACAAATTCGGCATTAATTCGCTCCGGGAAAAGCTCGCTGTTTTCAAACTGCGGACCGATCTTTTCAAGGTCGATCTTTTCAACGTTATTGCAGAAGACGACAGCGTGGGGATTACCCATTGATACGCAGGTAATATTGTAGCTTTCGCCGCCGATAACAACAGGCTCGTTGATAACTTTCTCTTTATTTATAGCTACGGGGATAAGCTCGCTGCTAAGCTCAGCCTTGCCCATATCTACCTTGAAAACGTCATTCTGACCGTCGTGGCGGTAGACCTGCAGTGTCTTTATACCGGAAAGGGTCTCGACTGTGATCTTGTTTCCTCTTACCATACCGTGATCACAGAGATATTTTCCTATGCAGCGAATACCGTTGCCGCACATCTTTCCTTCTGAGCCGTCTGCATTATACATCTTCATCTTTGCATCCGCAACATCAGACGGACAGATAAGGATAACGCCGTCGCCGCCGATGCCGTATCGCCTGTCGCTGAAACGAACGGACAGACCCTCGGGGTTATTGATCTTCTGGTCGAAGCAATTGAAATAGATGTAGTCGTTGCCTGTGCCCTGCATTTTTGTAAACTTCAGGCGGACCTTTTCGGTACGCATATCGTTGATATCGACAAGCTCTGTGCTGTATTCACTGTATTTACTCTTAAGTGAATCGGCAAGAGCGTTTGCGGTATCAATGGAAGTAAGGCAGGGAATATTGCGCTCAACCGTTTTTCTTCTGATCTTTACGCTGTCACGGGTCGGTATACGTCCCTTTGAGGATGTGGAAATAACATAGTTGATCTTTCCGCTTTCGATGAGTGTAAGGGTATTTTCCTTATCACTCTCATGTATCTTATCTACCTCAATAACATCAAGACCGTAATCACGGATCGTTCTTGCTGTACCCTTCGTAGCGTAAAGCGTGAAGCCAAGCTCGTTATACTTCTTCGCAACAGCTCCGATCTCGTTTTTATCGGGATTGCGGACAGTAATGAATACGCCGCCCTGCTTCTTCATCTTATAGCCTGCGGCAATAAGTCCCTTATAAAGAGCCTCTTCAAGAGTATTTGCAATACCGAGTACCTCACCGGTCGATTTCATCTCCGGACCGAGCTGGTTATCAACATTTATAAGCTTTTCAAATGAGAATACCGGTACTTTAACGGCAACATAAGGAGATCTCTTATAAAGATCCGTGCCGTAGCCCATGTCTGCAAGCTTTTCGCCAAGCATCGCACGGGTAGCAAGATCTACCATCGGAACGCCTGTCACCTTGCTGATATAGGGGATCGTTCTTGAAGAACGGGGGTTGACCTCAATTACATATAGCTTGCCCTCGTAGATGAGATACTGGATATTGACAAGTCCCTTGGTTTTGAGGGAAACAGCAAGATTCTTTGAGGTCTTGATGATATTTCTTGTCATTTCATCGCTGATATTCCATGCAGGATATACGGCAATAGAGTCGCCTGAATGTATGCCTGCACGCTCAACGTGCTGCATGATACCCGGAATGAGTATCTCTTCACCGTCGCATATAGCATCGACCTCAAGCTCTGTGCCTGAGAGATACTTGTCTATAAGAATGGGGTTTTCAATATTCTGGGCAAGGATGATCGCCATGTATTCTTTAATATCTTCTTCGTTGAAGGCGATTATCATATTCTGACCGCCGAGAACATAGGAAGGACGCATTAAAACGGGATAACCGATCTTTTCGGCAACCTCAAGAGCCTCTTCCGTAGTCATTACGGTAAAGCCCTCGGGACGCTTTACATTGTGAAGCTCAAGAAGCTCGTCAAAGCGCTCTCTGTCCTCAGCCATATCTATGCTGTCAGCAGTGGTACCGAGAATGTTTACACCGCTTTCGCTGAGGAATTTCGTGAGCTTTATCGCAGTCTGACCGCCGAAGGCAACAACAACGCCGTAGGGCTTTTCGGTCTTGATTATGCCCATTACATCCTCGTTCGTAAGAGGTTCAAAATAAAGCCTGTCGGCTGTATCAAAGTCAGTTGAAACAGTTTCGGGGTTGTTGTTTACAATAACAACATCAAAGCCTGCCTTCTTCAAAGCCCATACACAGTGAACGGAAGCATAGTCGAATTCAATGCCCTGACCTATTCTGATAGGACCAGAACCGAATACGATTATCGTTTTGTTGCTGCTGTTTTTCTCTTTTATGAAAGCCTCTGCCTCATTGTCCTTATCAAATGTAGAGTAGAAGTAAGGAGTCTCAGCCTTGAATTCAGCAGCGCAGGTATCGACCATCTTATATACGGGAACCATAGGCTCCTTTACCTTGCTGCCTGTAAGCTTTTCGATAGTCTTGTCGAGGAAGCCGAGGAGCTTGCCCCTTCTGTAAAGCTCATCAGTAAGCTCAGCGCCTTCAAGTCCCTTTTCAAATTCAGCGAGATTCAGCATCTTGTAGAGGAACCATTCGTCGATCATTGTGATGCTGTGGATCTCATCAACAGATACGCCGCGTCTGAGAGCTTCATATACGCAGAAGATACGCTCGTCGTCACATACATAAAGACGTGCGTGGAGGTCCTCATCGTTCATCTCCGCAAACTTTGCGGAATAAAGGGTATCGTGGCTGATCTCAGCGCCGCGGACAGCCTTCATCAAAGCCTGCTCAAAGGTAGGAGCAATGGACATTACCTCGCCGGTAGCCTTCATCTGAGTTCCGAGGGTACGCTTTGCATATACGAATTTATCAAAGGGCCATTTCGGGAACTTTAAGACAACATAGTCGACCGAAGGCTCGAAGCAGGCATAGGTTGTGCCTGTAACGGCATTCTTTATCTCGTCGAGGGTATAGCCGATAGCGAGCTTTGCTGCGACCTTTGCGATCGGGTAGCCAGTTGCCTTTGACGCAAGTGCAGATGAACGCGAAACACGGGGATTTACCTCGATAACGGCATACTTGAAGCTTTCAGGCTCAAGAGCAAACTGACAGTTACAGCCGCCCTCTACGCCGAGAGCAGTGATTATATTCAGAGCAGCGCTGCGGAGCATCTGATATTCCTTATCCGCAAGTGTAACTGCAGGAGCGATAACGATACTGTCTCCTGTATGAACGCCGACGGGATCGAAGTTTTCCATCGAGCAGACAGTGATAACATTACCCTTGCTGTCGCGCATTACTTCAAATTCTATTTCCTTCCAGCCGGATATGCACTTCTCGACAAGCACCTGAGTGATAGGAGAAAGCTCAAGACCGTTTGAGGTTATCTCCCTGAGCTCTTCCTCATTATTGACGATACCGCCGCCTGTGCCGCCGAGAGTGAATGCAGGACGGATTATAACGGGGTAGCCTATCTCTTCGGCAAAAGCAACAGCGGACTCAACGTCATTTACAACTGTTGAGGGAATGCAGGGCTGACCGATACTCTCCATCGTATCCTTGAACATCTGTCTGTCCTCTGCCTTGTCGATCGTCTCGGGCTTTGAGCCGAGAAGACGGACGCCGTGCTTTTTGAGGAAGCCTTCCTTTGCAAGCTGCATTGAAAGGGTAAGTCCTGTCTGACCGCCAAGGGTGGAAAGAAGGCTGTCCGGCTGCTCCTTGATGATTATTCTCTTGACTGTTTCAAGAGTAAGCGGCTCGATATACACCTTATCAGCCATTGCCTTATCGGTCATAATAGTTGCAGGGTTAGAGTTTACAAGGATTACCTCAAGACCCTCTTCCTTCAGTGCACGGCAGGCCTGTGTGCCTGCGTAGTCAAATTCTGCAGCCTGGCCTATAACTATAGGACCTGAACCGATGACCAAAACTCTTTTTATTCTTTTATCCTTAGGCATTGTTCTTTACCTCCTGCATCATACTGATAAATCTGTCGAAAAGGAACGAGGTATCAAGCGGACCGCCGCAAGCCTCGGGGTGAAACTGTACCGTAAAGCAGGGTCTGTCGGTATATGTAACTCCCTCGCAGGTGCCGTCGTTTGCATTACTGAAGCTTTCAACAGCATTCTCCGGAAGAGAAGACGAAACAACAGCATAGCCATGGTTCTGGCAGGTTATATATACGCGGCCTGTCGTTTTGTCGGTAGCAGGCTGATTTGCTCCGCGATGACCGTATTTCAGCTTTTTTGTTTTTGCGCCCATAGCCAGAGCCATAAGCTGATGCCCGAGGCATATACCGAATATCGGTATACCGGATTCGCTGAGCTTGCGAAGCTCCTCGATTATTCCTGTATTCTCCGTAGGATCTCCGGGGCCGTTGGAAAGCATTACCCCATCCGGCTTCATATTGATGATATCCTGGGCAGAGGTATTTGCCGGTACTACGGTAACGCAGCATTTAAGCATATGCAGCTTGCGTATAATATTCTGCTTTACACCGAAGTCCATAAGGACAACATTGTACTTAGAATCCTCGCAGTCAAAAGTTTCGATCTCTTTTCTTGTAACACTGGGAACAGCGTTCGTGATCTTATAGCTGCGAAGAGACTCTGCGTCCTCCTTTGAAGGTTCGGTATAAGTTACCTTCGCATTCATAACGCCGTATTCACGTACGGTTTTTGTAAGACATCTGGTGTCTATCCCATAGATACCGGGAATTCCGGTTTGCTTTAAAAAAGCGTCAATCTTACCCTCGCTCCTGAAGTTCGACGGCTGTTGACACCACTCTCTGACAATATATGCGGTAAGCACTGGCTTTTCACTCTCAAAATCAGAGGGAATGACACCGTAATTACCTATGAGGGGAAAGGTCTGACAAACGATCTGACCATAGTAGCTCGGATCTGTAAGGGTCTCGAGATATCCGGTCATAGCCGTTGTGAATACAAGCTCACCGACAACCTCCTTTTCTGCACCGAAGGCATATCCTTCATAAATGTCTCCGTTTTCAAGAAGCAAGTAAACTTTCTTTTCCATCGCATCTTTTCTCCTTTGCATATAAATTGATACCATACATGACGCGGCATTCTGAAATGCTTCAGCTGTCATATGTCGATAATAGGTTTTTTGCGACCTCAAGCTTTGTCAGGCGGAGATCCATTGCCTGACGTTCAAGGTACTTATGAGCCTGCGGCTCTGTCATAGAAAGATATTCCATAAGTATTGCTTTTGCACGATTGATGATACGGTTATCATCTATCTTCTTATGAAGAAGAAGGTTTTCACTCTGTGTTCTCTTCATCCGGATCTGTGACGCTCTGATAAAGCTGATACCCTTTTCAAACACAGTACGGTTGACAGGCTTGGAAACGATAAATGCTCCCTTTGACCCCAAAAGAGACTCATACCTTTGCTCAGACTCTGCTTTTACAACAAGCATCACTCCGCAGCTTGTATCATTCAGGAGCTTTTCGGCAAAGGCGGCACCGTTGTTTTCTCCGACAGGAGAATTGATGACAACGATACAGTATTCCTTTTCTTCAAACATACGGGAAGCTGTCAGGATATCACCGGCTATGCTTATGCTGAAGTCATGTTTTGAAGAGAGCAAGTCAGAAAGCATATTTGCGGCACGTTCACCTGAGGAAACGATCAGAACAGCATCCAAATGGCCAACACCCTTCTCCCTATTTTACTAAAAATTTTTCCTTCATTCAAGAGCAAAATCAATATTTATCAATTAATTATAATAACAGATTTTTCGATTTTTGTCTACTGAATAATTACAACATTCGAGGTGTTTTTCTTTTTTATCCGATTTGCATAATAATATATAATATGAGTTGTTAATTTTTTACGTCAGGAAATAATTGCCACTAAATCAGTGCTTCCCAAGGAAGTGCCCCATGGTGCGCCTGCCTTGCGGCGCACGTTTATTATAGTGTTTTTTCTATTGCAATGACGCTTTCTTACTTTGACGCTTTCTTACTTTATTGCGAAATGTCTCAAAGCAGTGATCAGACGGTAAGCCGTATTTTATAGGATATTTAGATGATTCAGAGGCTTGTAAAAAAGAAAATAGTTTTTTCACACCCCCTGAAAAAACAATGATTTACGAAAGCAATAAT
>CADCPT010000266.1 GCA_902803385.1 uncultured Ruminococcus sp. | reverse complement strand
TTTTCCCGGGACGTTACCATCCAAGTATCTTCGGCACTATCGAGCTTAACTTCCGTGTTCGGCATGGGAACGGGTGGACCCTCGACGCCATCAACACCAACTGTCTGCAAGAGTTATTCTATCATAAACCGGAGCATATTACAAGCATATTAAATATACAATTTGTTATTGTTTTTAATCATATACTATTTGTATAATCATTTCTGCCTTGTACGGTGCGCCTCGGGGGTGCGCCTACCCTGCGGCGCACTTAGATATAGTGTTTTTTCAGAGGTGCCGCGAGCTTCGCTCGCGGCACCTCTGAAAAAACAAATCTTTAATAGCCAGGTCGTGCCGAAGGCGCGGTCGGCGGCGGCTTCGCGCCCGGCATATCTGAAAAAACACTATTCAGGTAAGTTGTCACAGGGCAGGCATACCATGAGGGTACACAGTGCAAACGAACATTTTTCAAAAATTATTGCCCTGGGTAATTGTCAAGGAATCAAAAATATGATACAATCAAGTGTATGATTGCTTTGGGCTTGCGCCAGCAACGATGTAAGAAAGGAAAGATGTATATGAAGCTGATAACCAGCGGAATAAAGGGCACGGAGGATATTCTCCCTGCCGACAGCTACAAATGGCAGTTTGTTGAGGATATCATGCGCGGTCAGGCGCAGTCCTACGGCTTTAAGGAAATACGCACTCCCGTTTTTGAGCATACGGAGCTTTTTAACCGCTCTGTCGGAGATACAACAGACGTTGTACAGAAGGAAATGTATACCTTCACGACAAAGGGCGGCGAATCCGTCACTCTCCGTCCGGAAGGCACAGCCGGTGCTGCAAGGGCTATGCTCGAGCATGGCATATATAACGACGGCTATCCCGTCAAGGTGTATTATTTCACCTCCTGCTACCGCTACGAAAAGCCACAGAAGGGCAGACAGCGCGAATTCCACCAGTTCGGCATAGAGGTCTACGGTGCTCCTTCATTCTATGCAGATGCTGAGGTCATCTGCTGCGCTAATTCCGTTTTTGACCGCCTCGGCGTAAGGGGACTCAGCCTTGAGCTTAATTCCATAGGATGCAAACACTGCCGCCCGAAATACCATGACGCTCTCAAGGATTATTTCAGACAGCATGAGTCTGAGCTCTGCGATACCTGCCGTGACAGACTCGAAAGAAACCCCATGCGTATACTCGACTGCAAAAGCCCCGTCTGCTCGGAAATTGCTGCAAATGCTCCCACTGTGCTCGACTATATCTGCGACGACTGCAAAGAGCATTTTGAAGGCGTGAAGAGCTGTCTTGACGCCGTCGGTATTGAATATAAGGTCAATCCCCGCATAGTCCGCGGACTTGACTATTATACGCGCACCGTATTTGAATTTGTTTCAGAGAATATCGGCGCACAGGGCACGGTATGCGGCGGCGGCCGTTACGACGGTCTTATCGAAGAGCTCGGCGGTCAGCCAACGCCTTCTCTCGGCTTTGGTCTCGGACTTGAAAGACTTCTTCTGCTTCTCGACACCCAGGGCATAGAGCTTGAAAAGCCGCCCGTATGCGACCTGTATGTTATCGGCATAGGCGACAAGGCAAAGCTCAAGGCATTTGAGATAGTCGAAGGCATCAGAAATTCATCCCTCATCGCCGAGGGAGATATCGTCGGCAGGAGCACAAAGGCTCAGATGAAATATGCCGACAAGATAGAAGCGAAATTCAGCGTTGTCATCGGCGACGATGAGCTTGCGGCAAACAAGGCTACCGTAAAGAATATGATGAACGGCAGCAAGAAGGAGGTACCTCTTGACGAGGGCTTCTACGATGCATTTTTCGCTATGTATGTAAACGGAGCTAACGATTCATTTATGGAAAAGTTAGGTCTTGTATAATAAAAAAGAAGGAAGTAATTCAAAATGGCAGAGTTTATGACAGGACTTAAAAGAAGCTGCTACTGCGGCGAGCTTCGCGCATCGGATATCGGCAGGGAGGTCACCTTATGCGGTTGGACGCAGCGTCAGCGCGACCTGGGTCAGCTCATCTTCATCGACCTGCGCGACCGCACGGGTATAGTTCAGCTTGCCTTTGACGATAATACCGACCGTGCTGTTTTTGACAAGGCTTTTACCGTCCGCTCGGAATTCGTTCTTGCGGCAAGGGGCATCGTGCGCGAGCGCAGCAGCAAAAACAAGGATATCCCCACAGGAGATATAGAGCTTGAAGTCAAGGAGCTGCGCATATTGGGGCAGTCCGAAACACCCCCTTTCGAGATAGTTGACGACTGCAAAACAGCAGAGCTTACAAGGCTCAGATACCGCTATCTCGACCTCAGAAGACCCCAGCTCCAGCAGAACCTGATATTCAGGCATAAGGTCGCAAAGGTCACAAGGGACTATTTCGATGAAAACGGCTTTATAGAGCTTGAAACACCTATGCTTATAAAATCCACCCCCGAAGGCGCCCGTGACTTCCTTGTTCCGTCAAGGATACACAAAGGCTCGTTCTATGCGCTGCCCCAGTCTCCGCAGATGTACAAGCAGCTTTGCATGGTATCGGGCTTTGACCGCTATATGCAGATAGCGCGCTGCTTCCGCGATGAAGACCTCCGCGCCGACAGGCAGCCGGAATTTACCCAGATAGACCTTGAAATGTCCTTTGTAGATATGGAGGACGTTCTCGAGATAGGCGAAGGCTACATAAAGAGAGTCTTCAAGGACGTTATGGATATCGACATCCCCACTCCCTTCCCGAGATACACCTACAATGAGGTAATGGAAAGATTCGGTTCCGACAAGCCTGATACACGCTTCGGAATGGAGATATTCGACCTTACGGATATCGTAAAGGACTGCGGCTTCGGCGTATTCAAAAGCGCTGTAGAGGGCGGCGGATCAGTCCGCGGCATCACGGCAAAGAATGCCGTAAAGACCTACACGCGCAAGGAAATAGACAAACTTACCGAATATGTAAGAGGCATCGGCGCAAAGGGTCTCGCATGGATAAGGCTCACTGATGACGGGATCGCATCAAGCTTTGCAAAGTTCATGACAGAGGATGAGATGCAGGCGATACTTTCTGCCGCAGGAGCCGAAAAGGGCGATGTAGTAATGATAGTTGCCGATACGGACGACAGCGTTGTTCTTCCTACGCTCGGCGCGGTCCGCATCGAAGCTGCTAAAAAGCTTGATATCATTGGCGACGGCTACAATTTCCTCTGGGTCGTAAAATTCCCCTTCTTCGAGTTTGACAAGGAAAGCGGCGAATGGATAGCTATGCACCATCCCTTCACCTCCCCCACGGACGACTGCCTTGAAAAGCTTGACGGCGACAAGGGCGAGGTATATGCAAAAGCATATGATATGGTGCTGAACGGTATTGAGCTTTCAAGCGGTTCTATCCGTATCACCAACCCGGAGCTTCAGAAGAAGATGTTTGAGATGCTCGGTCTTTCCGACGAAGAGGCATATGCTAAATTCGGCTTCCTTATGGATGCATTCAGATACGGCGCTCCGCCTCACGGCGGCATGGGCATTGGCCTTGACAGGCTTGTTATGCAGATGCTCAAGGCTCCGACGCTCCGTGATGTTGTCGCCTTCCCGAAGGTACAGAATGCAAGCGAGCCGATGACGAACGCACCGGCAGACGTTGACGCTCAGCAGCTTGCCGACCTCGGCATTGCTGTTGTTGCCGAACAGCAATAGAAAATCTACAAACAGCCCGACCGCACCTTCGGCGCGACCGGGCTGATATTTTTTAGTTTTTTCAGGGGTGCCGGGCGCTTCGCGCGGCACCCCTGAAAAAAACTGTTTAATCGAGTTCGTCTCAAGGTAGGCGAACATTTATTGCGCCTTCCACTCCTGATACTCCCTGTAGACCGCCGTCCAGTATTCTTTGTCCTTGTCTGTTATCGGGCGCAGCACGCAGCAGGGGTTTCCGACTGCAACGAAATTATCCGGTATATCACGGGTAACGACCGAACCGGAGCCGATAACTACATTGCTGCCGATAGTTACTCCCGGATTGATGATAACACCGCCGCCTATCCATACATTATCTCCGATATGAACAGGCTTTCCCCCTTCAACGCGCAGGTTGCGTATCTCTGCATCTATCGGATGCCACGGGGTAAAAACGCAGGTACGCGGCCCGAACAGAACATTATTTCCAATATGCACCTCGGCAACATCGAGGATTATGCAGTCGAAATTGGCATAGAAATTCTCGCCTACATATGTGTTGCAGCCGTAATCGCAGCGAAACGGAGGCTCAATGTATATGTGCTCCCCGGTCGAGCCGAAAAGCTCTTTCAGAAGCTGCTCTCTGTAGAGATACTGTTCCTCTGTTGTCGAATTGAAGAGTCTTGTAAGTCTGCGCGAACGCGCTTTATCCTTCTGCAGCTCGGGGTCAAGGTCGCAATACGGCAATCCGGCAAGCATTCTTTCTTTTTCTGTCATCGGAAACACTCCTTTATCATCATTAACGTTTTTCTGCCTGCTGTTCAGGCGCTCCCCGTTCGCCTACCCTGCGGCGAACTTACTTATACTAATATCCAATAAAACACTTTAATATCTTTGACGTTAAATTCCGCATAGCTTTGTTGTCGTCCTTGCTTGGCGCCAGCCAAGCGGCGTCCTCCGCCTCACTATGCGAAATTTTCCGCT
>CADCPT010000265.1 GCA_902803385.1 uncultured Ruminococcus sp. | reverse complement strand
GTAGTGATTAGATGGTAAGCCGCATTTTATCGGATATTCTGATGATTCAAAGGCTTGTATAAAAGAAAAAAGTTTTTTCACACCCCCCTCTGAAAAAACAAATTTTTAGCAGCCCGGTCGCGCCGAAGGCGCGGTCGGGCTGCTGCTCAGCTCACCTGATCTATAAACCCCCTGATGCTGTCAAGCAGTTTTTCCGCGTCGTTCACACCAAGCTCATAGGCGGACAAAAGCTCCTCCTTTTTGCTGCTGTATCTTCCGACCGCAAGCGGCTCCGAGGGCGCGATAAGCAGCGCCTTCCCCTGCTCTTCCATCGAAAAGCAAAGCTCACGCTCTTTGTTGTATTGCTTCGGGCGGTCGATTATGGCTTTGCAAAGCTCAGGGTATTTTCTGTATTTCAGCCTGAGCAGAGGAGCCGGAAAATCCGGCTTGCTGCTTTTCTTATAGGCTCTGTCTCTTGTCAGGACAACAACAGCCCTGTCGCAGCCGTCGTCAAACGCTTTCTGAAGCGGAATGGAGGAGGAGATCCCTCCGTCAAGCAAGCGAAAGCCCTTGAGATCGACTATCCTTGAAACAACGGGAAGCGACGACGAAGCTATAACGGCCTCAAAGCGCCTGTCCATATCCTCCTTCCCGAAAAAAACGGGCTTTCCGGTGCCGCAGTCGGTCGCTCCCACATAAAGCTGCATATCGTTTGAAAAAAACGTATCATAATCAAACGGCAGAAGCGTTTCGGCGATGTCTCCGAAAATGAAATCAAAGCCGAAAATGCTCCCTCTTGTAAAATAACCGGATGCGCTCAGATAGCGCTTGTCGGAGCTGTAATCAAGGTAGATAGACTTGTTCCTGCCCTTTTGTCCGGAAATATATGAAAGCGCGTTGCAGGCACCTGCCGATATACCGTATGTGACCGGAAATATGATATTATTCTCATTAAAAACATCGAGCACCCCGGCGGTGTAAACGCCCCTCATACCGCCGCCTTCAAGCACGAGTGAAACTGACATTTCCTGTTCTCCTTCTTTTATTATTACATTACAGACCTTCAACAAATTCTTTTATCTCGCAGGCTGTCTGCAGCTGCTGTTCTTCGGCAGAAATACGCGCCTCTCCGTCGCCGGACTGAGCACCGTAATTTCCGAAACCGGAATGGTTGCCTCCGTCTATCACAAGCTCTTTGTAGTTTTCAGGAAGAAATGCTTTAGCCTGTTCATATGCCGTAGTATCAAAGACCTTATCCTCGCTGCCGTAAACCGAAAGCACATTTATGCTTTCATCAAGCTTTTCCGTAGGATAGGATGCAAGCAGCACAACTCCGTCAACATCGCCGGAATGCCCGGCGGCATAGGAAGAAGCGACTATTCCTCCCATCGAATGACCCGAAAGCAGCCATTTATCATATTTGTATCCCTTCATTATGCTTTCCGGTGCATCCGGTGCAAACAGAGCGAAGCGGAACGGCGGCCTGATGATAAAGCAGTCTGTGCCGTCAGCCGCGATCTTTTTTATGAGCGGAAGGTACGCCTCCGGATCTACCTTGGCGCCCGGGTAGAATATCATTGCATTCTTTTCGCCGGGCCCGTCTGCAAAATATGCGCCGTTTATCTCCGTGAACCTTACATCACTGCTTTCCTGCAGTACTTCAAGAGCATCGCCGGAGGCAGAGTAATGTATTTCAAGAAAGACCGCCGCGGTGCCCGAGAGCACGACAGCTCCGCAAAGCAGGCATATAAGAATATGCACGGGAAGAGGAAGCTTTTTCTTTGATTTTTTTCTTATAAAGCCGCCTGCGCCAAAGCAGACGATAAACACTGCTGCAACGGCGGCAGCTGATAATATGATATATTTCATGCGCATCACCCATAAAGCTTATTACTTACTTACATTATAACTGATTTTCTGCCGCATGTCACTATGATGAGCGATTTTTTTCACGCCGGCGTGCCGCAGGTGTCGATTCGCGCTGTCGTTTCGTGCAAACCACCGCCAGACCGCGCCTTCGGCACGACCTGGCTATTATTATTTAGTTTTTTCAGAGGTGCCAG
>CADCPT010000264.1 GCA_902803385.1 uncultured Ruminococcus sp. | reverse complement strand
GTCGGCGGTGGAAGTAACAGGCAGAATAAAAAGTGCGGAATGACCAATTCCACACTCAAGAAAGGGGGATGATCGAACTGGATCCGACAATAATAAACGCGCTCATCTCTCTCGGCGGTTCACTTATCGGTACTTTTGCCGGAATCGTGGCAACGAGCAAGCTTACTGAATACCGTATAAAAGAGCTTGAGCGCAAGGTGGAAAAGCACAACAGCATAGTTGAGCGCACATACAGGCTTGAAGACAAATTTGAGCTTGTGGATGAAAAGATCAAGGTCGCGAATCATAGGATAGACGACCTTGAAAGAGAGGGGAAGGTATAAAATGACAAAGGAATTTTTTATCAGATGGCTGAAAGCCGCCGGGATCCGCGCGCTGAAGACCTTTGCGCAGGCTGCCGTAGCAGCTGTAGGCGTAGGTGTCGCGCTTAATGAAGTAGACTGGCTGAATGTTCTTTCGATAGCTGCGGTGGCGGCTATCTGCAGTATGCTGACCAGTGCGGCGGGTCTGCCGGAAATTGAAGAAGGGAGCGACAAAGAATGAAAAAGGGTATCGACGTTTCATATTGCCAGGGGAAAATAGATTTTTCCCGGATAGACAAAAACCAGGTGCAGTTTGCAGTCATCAGAAGCTCTTTCGGTTGGGAGGCAAACCAGAAGGATGAGTATTTCGAGCGCAATTACAAGGGCTTCAGGAGTCTCGGAATCCCTGTCGGAGCATATCATTATTCATATGCAAAGACAAGAGAGGAAGCGATCAAGGAGGCAAAATACTGCCTTGAATGCATACGGGGCAAAAGCTTCGAGCTGCCTGTATTCATTGATATGGAGGAGCAGAGCTGCGCGGCAGCAGGCAAAAGAGCCTGTACGGACGTGGCAAAGGCTTTCATCGGAACGATGGAGAAAGCAGGCTACCGCTCAGGCATATACACAAATCCGAACTGGCTGGAGAACTATCTGTATAAAAATGAGATAATAGGCAGGATGGATCTCTGGCTTGCGCAGTGGGGCAGTTCAAAGCCATACTGTGACTGTATGCTCTGGCAGTACAATGTCGGCAAAAGCGGAAGCGTGAGCGGTATTAGCGGAGAGATCGACCTTGATTACTGCTACAAGGGAATAGAGAACAGCTCTTCGGGCGCTGCAAAAGCACCGGACATCTGGTATCAGGTCTATGCCGACGGGCGCTGGCTGCCGTATGTGAAGAACCTGAGCGATTACGCAGGACTTAAAAACAAAGCCGTATACGGCCTTCGCTGCAAGGTCAGCAAGGGACACATAAGATATCGTGTTCACCTTATCGGCGGCGGCTGGCTGCCCTGGGTGACAGATACCGAGGATTTTGCAGGAGCCGTAAGACTCAACCGTCAGATCGACTGCATACAGATGGAGCTTGTCGGAGCCGAGGGCTTCACTGTGAGGTACAGGGTGAGCTGCGCCGGAAGGACGTCATACCTTCCGTATGTTACCGGCTGGAACGACAAAAACAGCGACGGCTATGCCGGAATCTACGGTGCAGCTGTTGACAGGGTGCAGGCGATCATCGTAAAGAAGTAAAGCAAAGGCCTCCGAGGATATCCCCCGGAGGCTTTATTTGTTATTACCTCTATCTTATCAAGCCGAGCTCTTCAGTTCCTATATCCGTAAGAATAGCTTTAATTTCCGGATAAGGCACGCTGTAACGCTGCGAAAGATATCTCAGAGAGGCTCCGAGTTCCCCGTCGGGTCCGCCGTACTGCGATATTATGATCTTCGCAAGAGCAGGATTGCTTTGCTTTATCCTTACGGGATACTGTAGCTTTTTTTCGTATACAAACATATTCAGCCCTCCTGATCGTTCCATGGCCACGGATCTGAGATCCATGCCCAGCGGTTGCCGTCCTTGCCGGCAATAAGCGGACCGTATTTTCTTTCAAACTCTTCACTGAGTCTGCGGCTTTCTGCTTCGTATTTGTTCAGTATCTCTCCGGCTTTTGCGTCATTAGGGTGGGTATCAAGATATATATGAAGCTCATGTGCTGCAAATTCAGCAGCAGTGAGCTTTTTCAGAAGCTTCTCTCGTTCGCTCAAGGTTCTGTTCCTCCTATGGATTTTTCGGGATCAAATGGTTTGTCAAGCTCAGGAAACAAGGTTCCGGCACAGATCGCCTGCTCGGGTGAATATAGTTTTTCTGCATTCTGATAGGGCACATATGCCATTGTGACAGTTGTATCCTTGGGCAAAGGCTCAATTCTGAATTCAGAGTTCTGCATCTCCTTTATTACATCCATGTCCATTCTCCTTTCTTGGTGTTACATTTTATAATATGCCGTATAGACTTATCTTGTGAGATCATTCTTTCAGATGAGTGCATCGCTTGTCTGATTTGTTTTGTGAATCATCTGTCATACTGATCGAAGCATACAGCATGTATGGACAAACACACATCTGCAAAACTTGTGAAAATGAATATATATGCATAATTTCCACATTATATACAAAAGTGAATAAACTGCAATGTCAATATGCAATAAAAGTTTATTTTTTTTACCTTTTTTATGTAGACTTGCACAAAAATACCCATCTGAAAGGCATATATGAGGGCACTTTAGTGCTATAATTTTCCGGATTTTATATTAAGATTCATAAAATTATGTGATTGGCTTTACAAAAATGAAAGTGATTTTTATTGCATTATTAGTAAAAAAACAGCATATGAACCTAAGAAAACAACTTTCAACAGAATAAACTGTACAATATGCACATAGAATAATATACTCAATACAAGTTTCAACATGAATATTGTTGCATAATGTCAATTGTCATTTTCGTTATAATATTCTATAATTTAGATGGTATCAAATCATAGAGCGAGGTGTATGCCATGAGACTTCGTAAACAGGCACTGGGAAACAGGAATCTGATTGGAAACAAAGTGCAGGAAGCACGTAAGAAAAGAGGAATGAAGCAGAAGGAGTTGCTCGCTCAGCTTCAGGTCAGAGGTGTTGACATGAATGCATCCGGCCTTTCAAAGCTTGAAGGTCAGATCAGATATGTCACAGATGTAGAGCTTGTTGCCCTCGCAGATATTCTTGAGGTGTCGGTCGATTATCTGCTGGACAGAGAAGCAAAGAAATCGTGATAATAGTTCGTGTATCGAATAGGCTGCCGCTGGATCAGTTTTGCGGCAGCCTTCTGTATATGTATCTGTTTTGTTATACCCGATCGCCGCTGCGCAGCGGCAGGAATACATTAAACAATGCCCGGTTTTATTATTACACCCCCTTGATTGTTTTCGTAATATATTATATAATTGCATCAGAAACTGAAAAACTCTTTCACGCAAATAAGGAGGATCATTATGGAAAACTACAAAAAGGAATTTATTGAGTTCATGGTCGATTGTCAGGTTCTGAAATTCGGTGATTTCGTTACCAAAAGCGGCAGGAAGACTCCGTTTTTTGTCAACACAGGCTTTTACCGTACAGGAGCTCAGCTCCGAAGGCTCGGAGGCTATTATGCCGAAGCTATAAAGGACAAATTCGGACTTGATTTCGATGTTCTTTTCGGACCTGCATATAAGGGCATACCGCTTTCTGTTGCAGCAACGATAGCTATCAGCGAAAAATACGGCGCAGATATCCGCTACTGTTCAAACCGCAAGGAGATAAAGGATCATGGCGATAAGGGAATACTTCTCGGCAGCCCGATATCCGACGGCGACAAGGTCGTTATCATAGAGGACGTTACAACTGCCGGAACATCAATAGAAGAGACGCTTCCTATAATCAAGGCACAGGGCGATGTTACTCCTGTCGGTCTTGTTGTTTCTGTCGACAGAATGGAAAGAGGACAGGGCGAAAAGAGCGCACTGTGTGAGATCGAAGAGAAGTACGGTCTTAAAACAACAGCTATCGTTACGATGGCTGAGGTCGTTGAGCATCTTTACAACAAGGAGTACAACGGCAGAGTCGTTATTGATGATACGCTCAAATCTGCAATAGACGCATACTACGAGCAATACGGAGCAAAATAATGCATTCAGCATTGGAATGTCACTTTAACACAGTTTTATCTGCCCGACCGTGCCTTTCGGCGCGACCGGGCTATTTAAAGACTTGTTTTTTCAGAGGTGCCGGGCGCTTTTCTAATTAGCAATGAGAAATGAGCAATTGTTGTTCGCTTTGGCTTTGCCAAAGCGGAATAAAGTGCTATAATGCCCCCCGTTCGCCTACCTTGCGGCGAACTTACTTAAACATTGTTTTTTCAGAGGTGCCGGG
>CADCPT010000263.1 GCA_902803385.1 uncultured Ruminococcus sp. | reverse complement strand
GGGCAACACCGCATATATCGAAAAATCAACGGATACAAAAGAAAAACACCCGACCAGACAGTCAGGTGTGTATAGGAAGTCCAATTTCATGTCCGAAAGGCAAACCAAATCAGACCGACAGTGATTTTCTGTCAGCCAGATAAAGGTTCGCCAATGCGAACATAAGTGAGACTACCTTGCGGCGCCGGCGTGCTGCCGGTGTCAGATCGCGCTGTCGCTCACTTTGTTCGCTCTGAATCAGCACCCGGAAGCTTATTGCCGCGCCAGACACCCTTGAAAAAACATATATTTAAATAGCCCCGTTGCGCCGAAGGAGAGGTCTGGCGGCGGTATATCCGGAAAACAATAATCAGTCTGATAACGTAGGTATTGAATCGGCGCTTTTTTGATGCTATATTATTATTGCAATGGTACATCAGAATAAACACTGCTTATTCCTCGATCACGCATGCGGAGCTATGAAAAAAGAGGTGAATATGGGGTGAACAGCGAATTGAAATAATTATTCTGAGAAGGGAGTTATAAAAATGACGGTTTACGAGAGACTTGTCTTATGCTGCAGCGAGGAATACAGGGATTTTCAAAGCAAGCTTGTTCCCAATATTCCCGGGGATACAATACTGGGTGTAAGAACGCCCGAAATGAGAAGGATAGCAAAGGAGATAAAGGGAACAGATGAAGCAGAGAGATTTCTTGAAGAGCTTCCTCATAAATACTATGAAGAGAATCTTGTGCATTTCTTCCTGATAGCTATGATCCGGGATTTCGATGAATGTGTGAAGGCGGTGGAGAATTTCCTTCCTTATGTGGACTGCTGGCCTGTCAGCGACCAGTCAAGCCCGAAGGTGTTTGCAAAAAACCATGAAAGGCTTATTCCGTTTATAAAAAAATGGATAGCTTCGGATCATGTGTATACCTCCAGATTCGGCATACGGATTCTGATGAATGAATTCCTCGGAGAAGATTTCAGTTCTGAATACCTTGAGCTTGTTGCGGCGGTAAAAGGCGATGATTATTACATTAAAATGATGGTGGCTTGGTTTTTTGCTACCGCGCTTGCGAAAAGATATGATGAAACCATCGCTTTTATCGAAGGGCGCAGGCTTGAAGAATGGACACACAAAAAAACTATACAGAAGGCCGTAGAAAGTTATCGTGTATCCGATGAACATAAGGAATACTTGAAGACCCTCCGATAGAGGTATTTATGTGCAAAATCCGGGGCTGTCGCATTAACACTGCCCCATCCGCCCGACCGTGCCTTCGGCGCACTTCCCATATCGTATAAGCGGGTCAAATTGCGGCGAAGCCGCCATTTGACCCGCTTGATCCATCTAAAGCCAGGTCGCACCGAAGGTGCGGTCTGGCGTAAGGTCGAACAGATGCATATGGGGCTGTTTTTCTATTACAGCAACGGTCGGGAGCGACAGTTATAGGATTGTAAAAAAAACATGGTATTTTTTTGTAAGTTTTTTATAGTTTTTGTTGAACAATAGTTTTTTTTGTGTTATAATTAGAACTATGATTTTAAAACAGGGTGATTAGCGGATAATCTGAAAAATGGATTATCATTATTATATTTTTTTCACATTCGGTAAAAAGGAGTGTTTCATATGTTTGAAACAGAGTTCAGTTTTACATTGCCTAAGGGCTATCTTGACAAAAACGGCACACTTCACAGAGAGGGCGTTATGCGTCTTGCTAATGCGGGAGACGAGATCGTTCCTCTGAGGGATCCCCGCGTTCAGCAGAATCCGGGCTACCTCACGATAATAATTCTATCAAGAGTTATAAAGAGCCTCGGAACTCTTCCAGCGGTAGATACGCGTGTTGTCGAGGGCTTGTTTACTATCGACCTTGCGTATCTGCAGGATCTTTATTCAAAGATAAACACAATGGATATGCCTGTTTATAAATCCGTATGTCCGCATTGCGGTCAGAAGATAGAGATACCCGTAAATTTTCTGGAAGCCGGAGTATAGCAGTATATCCGGCGGACAGGATCTATGAAGAGATAGCCTTTATCGGCTATTATATGCACTGGCCTCATGATGAGCTTGCTGCTCTGAGCCACAGGGAGCGTCAGCGCTGGTGTAAGGAAATATCAAGGATAAACAGCAAGCTTAACGACGAACCAGAGAATGTATTCAAAATATAGGACGGTGAGGCAGTATGGATTTTTCAAACGGTATTTTACCAAGCTATTCTTTTGAGGTATCTCTGGATGGAATACATTTCAGCTTCAGCAAGGTCGAGAATATTTCCAGCTCTATCGACATAGATACAATAGTTGACGGAGGAAACAACAATGCCCCCGTAATTCTGAGAAAGCCAAAGACCAATCCTGATGTGCTTGTTCTTGAAAAGGGTCTTTATACCACTATGAAGGATGTTACTTTTGCAACTTTCAAAGAGGGGACGAAGATCAGATCGATCCATATAAACGTGCTCAGAAACGGCTATACCGTAAGGATGTTTTTTATTACAAACGGCGTTATCGTCAGAAGAGAATTCTCTCCTCTT
>CADCPT010000262.1 GCA_902803385.1 uncultured Ruminococcus sp. | reverse complement strand
TTTACGATTGTTTTCATTTCTCATCTGGTTGGAATTCTTCTACTCTTGATACAACTAATATAAATTTATATTCTAACTATAGTACATTCTTTTTTGATTCTTCCGGTAATATTTATGAATATTATGCCGATTCTTCCGGGCATTATTTTCGTGATATTAACAATGGTACAAAGTATAATGATCTTACTTTTCCCGATCGTACACGTCTTGTTTATTGGTTTTATAATTCTTGCGGTTTTGTTGTTCCCAATGCTTCTGCTGATCCTGTTTCAGCTCCTGTTGTAGATCTCGGTGGTCGCCGTGTCTTTAAGACAAAAACTGATACCCGTTCAGCTAATATAACCGCTGCCAATGATTCTGCTACTCAGACTTTGCCCCTTGTAATTCCTGATTCAATTCCTAATGCTGTTATATTAAATGATTCTCCTGCTCTTGTTACTGACCCTGTATTAGCTGCCGAAGCTGTACCAATTTATCCTGCTGAGCTTCCAGAGATTGAAAATCCCCCTGCCCTTTGGCAAACTAAATTCCCTTTTTGTATTCCTTTTGATCTTTCCCGTATTATATCTGATCTCAAAGCACCTCCCTCTGTCCCTGTCTTTCATATCCTTGTTATCCCGTCTCATTCTTTTGGGCTCGATAATGATGATATTTACTTTGATTTGGATTTTTCTCCTTATTCCGATTTAGTTTCTATTTTAAGATTTTTTATATCCTTGTCTTTTGTTGTTTTTTTAATTCTCATTACTCGAAATATTATTAAGGGGTGATTCTATGGATGTTTTCAATTCTATTGTGTCTTGGGTTGGCGATAAGATCAACATTATTCTATCTTTTGTTGCTCTTGCTCTTCCTGATAGCCCTTTTACTCTGCTTGATAAAACTCCGATTGCCCCTTATCTCTCTTATATTAATTATTTTGTTCCTCTTGACTTTATTTGTGATGTTTTGGCTGCTTGGACTTCTGCAATATTAATTTTTTATGGGTTCCAAATTATTCTTAGATGGGCTAAGGCTGCAGCTTCCTCTTAATCTTTTTGGTTGCCGCCGTAGCGGTTTTGAGCGAAGGCGGCAACAGAAAAAAAGAGCGGTTCTGTCCGCTCTTTACACCCCCCCCTCACTAATAGGGGGGTAGAAAATACAATGTTACTATGGGGTGTTTTTATGAAGTCACATATTTTTAAATCTTCTGATCATGAGAATGGTATTCTTATTGATTGGCTTGAATTCACTATGCATGATTGTGTATCTCCAGATGATGTTATTTCTTTCCTTGGTCTTTCAGATCTTCAATTTGAAGATTCCTTTTCTCGATACGGTTATAAATATTGCCTTAAGTCCCAACATATAGAGATATTATATGGTGGTCGTGAGGATATGGGGGTTCATTGTATAATTACTGGTCAGGGCTGCCGAAGCTTTGAACAGTATTCTCGTACTGATACTTTTGATTCTATACTTAAAAAGATAAATGATAATAATAATATTTCTATGTCTCGTCTTGATGTTGCCTATGATGATTACAATCATCTTATTGATCTTCCTGCTATTCAGGATGATATCAAGAATGGTCTCTGTGTTTCTCGTTTTCGTAAGGGTAATATTATTTCATCCTTTGATATCTGCAATTCTTCTGTTAAAGATACTACTATTAATTTTGGAAAGCAGGGCAGTAATACATGGATAACGATATATGATAAGAAAGCTGAGCAGAAAAGTAAAGATATTATGGTTGATGCTGATTTTTGGGTTAGATGTGAGATCAAAATGCGTTCTGTTAATGCTGATGCATTCATTCGTTTACTTTCCGAAGGTAAACCTTTATCTGAACTTTATTTTCTCGTTCTTAATAATTATGTTCGTTTTGTTAAACCTTCTGAAGATTCAAATAAATCTCGTTGGTCTACTGCTGATCACTGGGCAAAATTCTGCAATTCTGTTGTTAATGATTCAATATCCCTTTTTCTTGCCCCTTCTGATGATTACAATCTTGTAAAATTACATGATTATGTTGTTGGTCAAGCTGGTGCCGCAGTATATACATATATCCAGCGTTTAGGAATTCGAGATTTTATGGAAGAAATTGAAGAACGTCACAAGTATAAACTTTCCCAGAAATATCTTGAATTACTTCGTGAACCTGATGATGATATAATTGATGATTATATTTCTAATATTTGAGGTGACTTTATGAGCCGTTCACAAATTGATCTATATAAAATTTTACTCTGTGAATTTATGCTTAATAGAATGGAAGAGCTTGAACGTGATCGGGTTCAGATCATGAATAATATTCAGCTGCATGATCTCAATTCTGACCGTTATTATGATCTCCTTGTCAATGATATCCGTACTGACTATGCACGAGTTCTCTTCCGTCAGCTCCGTGATATGCTTGATACTTATCTTGATTAGTTATATTGTATACAATATAACTAAATAGTAGTTTTGGGACATTGGGGGAACAATAAAAAATGCCCTCAAGCATATTGCTTTCGGGCTTTTCTTTAAAATCGTATTTTGTTTAATATGCACAATACAGTCCTGCATCAGAGCGCCAGATCAGCGTTGCTGTAGCGCGTATTTTTTGTGGATCCTTATTGCTGCAGCATGCTTTTTTCGTCATTTTTTATTGCTGCAGCATGCTTTTTTCGTCATTTTTTATAGTTGGTTGTTTTTCTTTTTCATCTAACCTTTTATTGATATCTATTATATGTTGTTGTTTTGTAACTTCTGATGCTTGGCTTAGTAGAAATAATCTATTATATATATTGTCTACTTCTTCAGTAGAAAACTTTGTTTCTTCTGTTTCTGTTTCCTTCTTTATTATTTCAACTAACTTGTCTCTTTTTATTATTATGTATTCATCTGTATCCAGCGGTACTTTTTTAAGCTCACATCTTTCGGAGAAAACTATAATTGATTTCATTTTACTTTTATCAATATTCAAATATTTTGATAATGCATTAATGTGTGTTCTGTTCTGTTTTATCGGATTATAAAACTGTTCTTTCGTATTCTTGTTTAACATCTGTGTCCATTTCGTCTGTTTTTCACTTCCGAATATCCAACCTGAATAGTTTTTGCTTTCTAATACAAATATTCCTTTTTCATGTAATACAAGAATATCAATTTCTGATGTACTTTCTTTGTATGGCACATAAATATTACATAGCTCTTTGTGATATCCATTTATACGGACACTTCCAAACATATACTTTGTTAAATACTCTCCGTATGCTCCTGTATCACCTTTAGTTTTTATTATAAACGCCATTTTTTCAAATATGCTTGGTTCTTCGCTAAGAAAAAAATTTCCAAGTCCCATTATTATTACCTCAATTCATATTACCCCAATGGCTCTTATCATTGACGTCATGTGCTCCATTTTGTGAAAGTTTATCCCTATAATTCAGATCTGTTATCTGTTGAACAAGGTCTTTATGATAATCCTTTGAAGGCTTTCAAGAAGAAGGACGGATAAACCTGTATTGCAATTGTCTTTAAAACTGATCATCAGTCATCAAAATCAAGTGTAATGCTTTTTCCGTCGAAACCGCACTCCGTCTCAGGAAATATCTCCCTTGCAAGAGTCAGGCCTTCCTCAGGGTCTGTAAGTGCAGGACTAAAATGCGTAAGCCATAGTTTACTCACTTTTGCGTCATACGAAAGCCTTGCCGCTTCACAGAACAGCATGTGTCCGGATTTGAGAGCACGGGAACGTTTTTCTGGATCATAATACAGTCCTTCACAAATAAACAGATCAGAACCATCTACATACGAAACTATGTTCTGAACAGGTCTTGTATCTGTACAGTAGGAGATTTTTAAGCCTTTTCTTTTTTCTCCCCCCACCATGTCGAATGTATAAAGCCTATCTTCGTATAAACACTCGTTTTCTTTCTGAAGCTTTGACCAGATGCATTTCGGAACATTATTCTTAACAGCTTTCTGTGGGTCAAATTTACCCTGCCTTGAAAGCTCTATAGTATATCCGTAGCAATCAACCGTATGGCGAACTTTGAATGGCTTAATTATAAGATCTTTCATCATATATTGAGCGAATTCGTTATTCTCTGCAAATCTAAGCTCAAAAGGGAGATTAGGTGCTATGATACACAGGCTTTTAACTACCTTTTCTATACCTTTAGGGCCAGTAATTGTCAGTGGTTCTGTTCTGCCTTCATTACCTATTGATAACAGAAGACCGGGTAACCCTGAAATATGATCTGCGTGAAAATGAGTTATGCAGATCATTTCAATGGGCTTCACGCGCCTTGCTGCACATTTTAACGCTATTTGAGTTCCTTCTCCGCAGTCTATCAGAACAGAACTTCCATCATAAGAAACAAGGCAGGAAGTCAGCCATCGGTTTTTCATTGGCAGCATTCCGCCGCAGCCAAGCAGAGTTACATCTATCAAGTTTTCTCCTCCGTTTCAAATAGTTTACAACAAAGCTCAGAAAACTCTTCCGTAGTCATGATGCAGTTCAGCACATCCAGTAATGAATTTGCAGTTAAATTTCCTGGAAGCCTTAATTCATTTTTTAGCCTCATACGTTTTTCTTCAGCATCCGGTGTTCCGCTAAGACCGTAAAAGAACAGATCTGTTTTTGTGATTGGTTTTTGCTGTTTTACAGATCCGGTTGAAACTGAACAATGTGCGCCTGATGCAATGATAGCCTTTTCCAAAATATCATCCGAAATACCTTCAACACCGAGCTTGCCCTCTTTTGAAGGCTTATCTTTACGTTTTTCCTTTCCGAATATATCAGGAATATATGCATGTCTGATCTGTTCGGGCGGAACTGAACCTTTAAGAAAATTTCTGATAACAAAACCTGCGCCATCACTATCTGTAAAAATCAGTATTCCTCTTGTAGCAGCAATACGACGTATCAGCTGCTGCTTTTCTTTATTCTTGAAAATACCAAAACCATCGGTTGTAATAATAAGTCCGTCAATAAAATTTGAAAGCCTTATTTTATCATATTTGCCTTCAACAATAATAGCCTCTTTAACAGTAATCATACTGCTATTCCCTCTCTGACAGTAACAAGCATTCTTGCGATCATGGTTTCAAGGATTATTCTCGGATCTGCTGCTGTACTTTTTAGTTTTATATCGGCTTCAAGAATTATTTCAAGAATATCACGCAAAGTCTCAGTTGAATACTTAGAAACACTGTTTCTTGCATTTTTAAGTACGAAGTCTCTTTTACCGTATTTGAAATCAATTGCTATCTGTTCATTATTCTTTCCTGCTTCAGCAGCAGCTCTGACTCTGTACATATCCACAAAGGCAGAACTCAGTACGGACAGAATGATCTCAGGTTTTTCGTTCTTATCAAAGAGTAATTCAAGCTGTCTGTATGTCCCGTTGAAATCATTCTTAACAATACTTGAAGCAAGTGAATAGATCCTGGTCTCTGTGTTTTTTGGGCACAGATCATCTATGATCTGTGAAGTGATCTCCTGACCGTTTGCAAATGCGGAAAGCTTATCAGTTTCGTTTTTAAGTGCATTCATATCATTTCCGATAGCCGATATTATTTTAGATGCATTTACAGAAGTAAGCTTTGATCCGTTTTTTTCAGCCCAGGAAATAACTTGTTTTTCAAGGGCAATGTCACCGAGCGTTTCAAGCTCAACTACTGTACCGTATTTTTCCGCAAGCTTTACAAAAGCCTGAAAACCGGAGCTCTTTTTCTTATCGTTTGTTTTCAGAGTAGGCATACAGAAAATCAGTACAGAGTATTCTGATATATCAGATACAAATACTTCAATTTCTTTAAAATCGGAGGATGTAAATAAATCAAAATCATAATCTTTTACAACAATACATTTTCTCTCAGCAAAGACAGGGATAGATTCTACCTCGGAAAAAATCATGTCAAGCGTAGCATCAGAATCCAATTCTGTTATATCAAAATCAGAGGGATCCTTCCCTACCGCTTTCTTTATCAGCATATCAGTATATTTTTTTACGAGGTATTTTTCCTCACCGTATATCAGATAAAGAGAACCAATTATATCGGAGCTTATTGCTTTTCTGAAGCTTTGTTCATTCAGCTTAGCCAAGATTTTTCCCTCCTTACAGATGACTCCCCGTCAGGATAGATACGAACAGCCAGAGAGCCATTTCCTCCTGTATAATAGTATTTTCTGCACGAATCCTTGATCAGATATGAATCCATTTTAAGATCTTCTGCAGAATCGGAGATTATCGCAGAATCAGCCTTTATCAGATCAGCATCCTCAGAAATATCATTGATTATGAAATAGTCAGGTTTTCTCCATTCTTCAGGGATATTGACACAATCTGTACTCTTGCCGCAGACAAGAAAGCTTTTTCCGTATAACCTGAAATATACTGCTTCGCATTTGTAGCACCTTTTTATCAAAAGCTCAGTATCTTTAAGCTTGATCGTAATAATGTTCTTATCTTTGGACGATGATTTTATTATGCTTTCACTTTTTCTGATCTCGTCTCGTTTATTCCCTGAATACTTATCATCATCGTATATATGTATTTTTCTGATATTCTTATCATTATACAGCATATCGGCATATCCGGTATCAGCATATGTGAAATCGGCAAGCAGCATGTACGAGATATTGTTTATGTCAGACATATTCAGATAGTCACGTAGCAAATAATAATTTCCGTAATCACCACCGCAAAAAATAACGGAATTATCTCCTGGAGTCTGAATCACTACTGAGAGACCATCACCGGTATCAATAACAGATACCTTTTCGGAGTCGTAATTCAGAATGTTTCCAAGTACAGCGGCAAGAACAAAAATAAAAAAAGCTGAAAACAGAGAATAGCTGGCAGCTCGTTTTTTGCTTTTCAATATAACAAAAGACAATACAGTAATACCGAGAGACAAAAACAAGCATGCGGGTATATAATCTTCGGAAGCATTTATCATACTGTAAGGAATATACGCAGACAGAGATGCTGTTCCAATAATATAATCGGCAAGTATCTTGCAAACAAATGCAGGAATGAAAGTCAGCGCAGAGACAAAAGGAATTAAACTGACGATCACCATAATCACTGAAACACATAATAATATAGAAGCAACAGGGCTTATCAGAAGATTAAAGGGAACAGAGTAAAGTGCAAAGTTTTTGAAATATAGTATCGAAACCGGCGTAGTAAATATTATTGCAGACAGTGTTACGGAAAGAAGATTTACTGCTGTTCTTACTACAGGAGAAAGAATACTCTGTATCCTTTTTTTTGCTCCTTTTGAACTCTGAATAACAGGGTGAATATGGTCTGAAATGAATGTATTAATGGGTTTATTAATTGTAATAATGCCAAGAGTTGCATAAAATGACATAAGAAAGCCAATATCTGCCGATGTATACGGATTGATGAAGCATATTATCAGTGCAGATAATCCAAGAGAGTTAAAGGGTTCTGCTTTTCTGTATGATGCAACTGACAGTAAAACAGCTATCTGCATTATTCCAGCTCTCATTACAGATGGTGTAAAGCCAGTCAGTGACATAAAGAGAAAAACTGAAGAACAAGATATTATAGAAACAACACGTTTATTCTTAATAAACAGTGAAAGAATAAGCGAAACAAGCTGAACTATAACTGTAAGATGAAAACCTGATACGACAATTATATGAGATACTCCAGCCATCCGGAATGAGCTTTGTTCATCCCCGTCTATTCCGAACTTATCACTCAGAAGCATTGCTGTGACAAGTCCGGCCTCTTTTTCAGGAAGATGATCATAAACTGATCCAATGACTTTGCTTTTCAGCATTAGAATATAATAATAAAGCGGACGGTCGTTTTCATTCTTAACAACGGGTACAGTGCTTTGATCAATGCTTCCTCTGAGGTGAATACCTCGTGATATGTTGTAGTTATAAAAACTGTCCGGTGATCTGTCATAGATATTTATTCTGCATGATATCTTATCATATGGAGAAATATCTATACCTGATTTGCTTGATGCAAGAATTGTTGCAGATATATGAGCGTCAGGAATATCAGTTGATTTGATCTTTAATTTATAATAAAATCTGTCGTTTTGCTCATACGGAAGATCGCAAAGCTCTGCTGTTATATCTGAGCTTTTACCGTAGTATACTTCAAGCGGTTTTATATAGAACTGAGAATAAGCTGACAAAACTATCAGAGCAGCGCAGGCGCTGTATAATACAGCAGGTGCGATCCCTCCGAGACGAATTCTTTTTATTAACAGTACTGCCGTACCGGCGATAGAACAAATAGCCGCAGCTATTAATGCGTTTTCTGTCCCAAAAATAAAAGCGAGACGCAATGCAGCCAGGAAAGAAAAACCAATGACTGCAAGCGGCCGCTTCATTTTCACTTTACTGAATGTCAGCACATCTCAAGCTTAAGCTGTTTTCCTCCGAGAAGGTGGAAATGAAGGTGAAAAACGGACTGACCGGCATCGGCACCGCAATTAGATACTACTCTGTAACCGCTTTCGCTTATGCCGAGATCCTTTGCAAGAATTGCAGCTACTTCAAAAATATGTGATACAACAGTGCTGTTCTCAGCAGTTATATCGTTTACGGATGAAATATGTGTTTTGGGAACTATAAGAATGTGAACCGGAGCCATGGGATTGATATCCTTGAATGCGTAAACCGTATCATCCTCGTAAACCTTTGCAGAGGGAATATCTCCGCTTATTATCTTACAAAACAAACAATCCATAATAACTACTCCTTTATGATTTATTATTACCCGAAGAGATCATTTCTTCGGCATAGTCAAGGGTGGCTTGGGTTATCTCAACACCCCCGATTATCCTTGCAAGCTCCTTGACCCGACCGATATGATCAAGAGGAGTTACGCTTGTATATGTCTTACCATCTGAAACACTTTTGCTTATCCTGAAATGACTGTCTGAAAGTGCAGCTATTTGTGCAAGATGAGTAACACACAAAACCTGACGTGAAGAGGATACTTCCTTTAGCTTGAAGCCGACCTTTTGTGCTGCGCTTCCGCTTATTCCGGTATCAACCTCATCGAAAATAAGAGTGTCAGTATTGTCTTTATCAGCAAGTACATTCTTTATTGCAAGCATCATTCTTGAAAGCTCACCGCCGCTTGCGATCTTAGCGACCGGCTTTGGTGACTCACCGGGATTGGTTGAAATGAGGATCTCTATATCATCGCAACCGTTTCTATTGAGTTCACATAGTTCCTGTCTGATAATGAGCTCTACATTAGGCATATCGAGATATTTCATCTCACGTCGAACAGCAGCAGCGAATTGCTCAGAAGTATTTTTTCTGATTTCTGAAATCTCTTTGGCAAGGTTTTCAGCTTCTGTACGTGCTTCAGAACATTTCTTTTCAAGATCTGCTCTGTTTTCATCAAACTTTTCTAGGTATTCAAGCTCCTTTTTCGCATTATCAAGAAAGCTGAGCATCTCTTCAATAGTAGTTCCGTATTTCTTACCAAGGGTATAAATAAGATCGAGTCTGTCATCAATTACTTCGAGACTTTCTCCTTCTGAATATGAATCATCATATAGCCCCATTATTTCGCCGTCGCAATCCTCAAGCTCATATAAAACATTCTGAAGCCTCTTTATTGTCTCTTCCAGCTCAGGCAGATAGCCTGATATTTCGGAAAGACTATCACAGGCAAGCTCAAGATAACGTATGGCACCATCAGTTTCCTCATTGCCGCTGAGATATTCATGAGCCTCTCCCTCTGCAGCAGTTATCTTTTCCCTGTTTTCGATCACAATACGTTTATCCCGCAGTTCTTCATATTCTCCCACATAAAAGTCGGCAAGCTCAAGCTCATTCACCTGATAACGAAGCAGATCTATTTTACGTTCTCTTTCACTTTCATCTAAACTTGCCTTATTAAGCTCAGCTTTGATAGAAACATATTTTGAATATGCAGACCTGTATTTTTCAAGCAGATCATCTATATCAGCGAGCTTATCAATATACGTAATATGAAGCTCGGGAGACATAAGCTCATAACTTGCATGCTGACCATGGATATCTATAAGGCATTCTCCTATCTCCCTGAGAACGCTTACAGATGCAGGTCTGCCGTTTATTCTGCATTTCCCTTTTCCGCTGAGAGAAAGCTCTCTTTGTATCAGAACTGAACCGTCTTCCTCTGTTTCGTATCCGAGCTCAGAAAGCTTATCAGATGAAATATCGGAAAGATCTTCAAATTCAGCACTCACAAAAGCAGTTTCACAACCGTTTCTAATAAGATCCTTTGATGTCCGGTTTCCAAGTATAGCATTTATGGCGTCTATAACAATGGATTTACCGGCGCCGGTCTCACCTGTAAGAATATTAAGTCCTTCGGTAAAATCAATAGAAGTCTTTTCGATAACGGCAATATTTTCAATATACAGATTTCTAAGCATTTAATAACTTCCTTATTGATTATCATTATCCCTGGGAGAAATAAGCTTTTTCAGATCCGAAACAAGATTAGTCGCAGCAGCATCTGTTCTTAGAACAACAAAAATAGTATCATCTCCGGCAATAGAACCCATTACCCCTGCCCTTATTGTAGAATCAAGAGCTGCGCATACAGCCTGAGCCATTCCTGATCCGGTTTTTATAACTACTATGTTATGAGCATTCTCTATACCTGTCACGGATGTCTGAAAAAGATACAGATGTGAAGCATCTTCTGCTGAGGATACGTTTTCACATGCATACTTATACGAGCCGTCCCCGTTGAGTACTTTTATCAGACGCATTTCTTTAATATCTCTTGAAACTGTGGCCTGTGTCACATTATATCCGTCACTTTTCAAAAGATCAAGAAGCTCAGACTGTGTTTCAACACTATTGTTTTTTATCAATTCAAGTATCTTTGCCTGTCTGTTAGTTTTCATCAGTTACCGCCCTTCTCTTTGAATTTTTCATTTAACACTCTGTAAAAGGATTTATCCTTCAGGCTGATAAAATCTACCGTAAGATCTGATGACGTTACTGTAACGATATCGTTTTTTTCTACAACCACCGTTTTTGCTCCGTCAGTAGTCAGATAAACCTCTGTATCGTCATCGCAGGATGCATGTACCGTAAGCACAGAATCCGGGTCAAGTACAACTGATCTTGCAGAAAGACTGTGCGGACAAATAGGAGTCATAACTATGCATTTCATTGACGGCTCAACGATTGGTCCGCCGGCAGCAAGTGAATACGCACTCGAACCTGTCGGAGTTGATATTATCAGACCGTCTGCTCGATAGCGACACATAAGATCCTTATCTAGTGATACATCTATATCGATAAGTCTCGAAAGAGGACCTCTTGAAAACACACAGTCGTTTATTGCGAACATTTCACCGCTGCCGCTGTGTTCAAGCTTTAGCATCATTCTGTTTTCAACTGAATAATCTCCGGTTCTGAGTTTTTTCAGAAGATATAGCTCATCGGGTTCAACACCTGCTACAAATCCGAGCCTGCCCATATTGATACCAAGAAGCGGTTTTTTCAACGGTGCTGCCTGCCTTGCAGCATGCATTATCGTTCCGTCTCCACCGATAGTCAGCACCATATCCGAAGCTGAAATTATATCTTCGTTTGTAGGTAAAAAGGCTGCACTGCTGTTTTTATATCTTTCACGAAGATCATCATTCATATAAATTTCAATACCGAGATTATTAAGGATACCCATCGTTTTAAGAGATGAATGATAAGCACCTTTCTTTGTCAGATTCGGTATCAGAGCTATTTTGCTGATCTTTTGCATTTAATGCATCTCCAATTAATAGCTGTTATCTGTCAAGCTCACTATGGGACTGCTCAACAAGTGATATGATATCAGATTTACAAAGATCCACGGGTGAATCAGATTTTTGGATATATATCAAGTATTCTATGTTACCCTCGGGTCCTTTAATAGGTGAATAATCAAGACCAAGAACACTGAACCCGTTTGATAAACAATAACTGTAGATCTTATTGATCACTTCACAATGTATGTTCTTATCCCTTATTACACCTTTTTTGCCTACGTTTTCTCTCCCTGCTTCAAACTGAGGCTTAATAAGACATACAGCTGTTCCATCATCTTTCAACAAAGGCCGAACGGCAGGCAGAACAAGTTCAAGTGAAATAAAACAAACGTCTACGCTAAAAAAATCGATTTTATCCGGTACCTGTTCAGAAGTTATATAACGAACATTGGTTCGTTCAAGATTTACAACTCTGTCATCGCTTCTAAGCTTCCAGTCAAGCTGACCGTAGCCGACATCAATAGAATAGACCTTTACGGCACCGTTCTGCAGCATACAGTCAGTAAAACCGCCTGTAGAAGCACCGATATCCATTGCAACTACACCAACGAGATCTATAGGGAATGATTTTAATGCTTTTTCAAGCTTCAATCCTCCCCTGCTTACATATTTCGGTCTATAACCGCGAAGTTCGATCTGTACATCCTCGGTATACATTGTACCGGGTTTATCTGATTTCTGATTATCAACGAAAATGACACCAGACATAATAAGAGCTTTAGCTTTTTCACGGCTTTCGGCAAGTCCGGACTCAAAAACCAGAACATCAAGTCTTTTTTTTGCCACTATATCACCTCAGTACTGTTATCAGAGCAGTCATCAGAAATTGCTTTAATCATTCCTTTGCTGTCGAGACCAAGATGACTCAAAGCGCTGTCTACTTTGGCCTGTTTAACGAAATCTTCTATAGCCGCAAGCTTG
>CADCPT010000261.1 GCA_902803385.1 uncultured Ruminococcus sp. | reverse complement strand
AGATTCTGCAAAACCCTTATAGATCTTTTGTCTTACTACGTACCGGCTAACAGACTGTATGACGGGATCACTGCGTGTATGATATTTCTTAGACTGAAGCCCCAAGAAAAACGTGCAAAGGAAAAACTTGTCAGAATTATCGGTCTATACAAGGAAGCATACGATATAAATGATCTGTCGGAACCATACAGGGAAGCTTATGACAACGCGGTTAGTGAGCTTTGCGATGATCCTTCCTCTGTATTATCAATCGGAATGCCAATCACGGAATTGGCAAGTATTCTGAACACTTTATCCGATGAAATCCTAAACAGCGCTGAACAATTCGAATATGTTAAAAAGGTTTATAGACTGACGATCACGGAAAAAGCAAGCAATCTGAACACTTTAGCCAAGGAATCCCAATACAGTGCCGAACAAGTCGAATATGCTAAAAAGGCTTATGAACTGATCATTAAAGAAAACTTGAAAGATGAATGTGCGCTGGGTGAAATATTCCGCTGCGGCTTAACCCTTTTGTATAACAAATGTCTGGATGAAGCCAAGCAATGCGCAGCTTATCTCAAAAAAGGTGCCAACAACATAGTTTACAACATCATAGTTTGGTTTATAATACGCGATTCTAATATTATGCGTGAAATTGCCAAAAGTGCATTGACAGATAGGAGGATGTTTGAAAATGATCCACAGCCTATTATGTATCTGGTTCTTCAAGGCATTATTGAACACGATTCCGGAGACTATGAAAGAGCGATGATCTATTTACTGGCGGCTGACTATTTATGTGACATCTATGATCATTTTGATGCTAACCACTCAGCTTTGCATAATACTGAGGATGAGTCCATAGCAGACAATTTTGATATTTCCTATTGTCGTAGATTAGCACGAAATAACTATCCGGAACTGGAGTTCCACATTTTCAAAACGCTCGGTCTTATCGAAGGTGACAGTGATAAAGACGAAACGAAGATAGAAAACATTATACACAAACTTGCTTTCTGCGAGGAAACCTTCTTTTTTGACCGGAGGGATTATGTACACGCTGCAAATAAACTAATGTTTCCAAAACATTCTTTCCCGTATTTTACCAATGATGATGAAAAAATTAAAAAAATAATCATTGAAATTTATCGTGAACAGAGCCGGAAATATAATGATGAAAACAACGACAGGATGGCAAAGCTCTACGAAGAAAGAGCAGCCGAGATCGAAAGAAATTTTGACAGCAGAAAGAATATATTTGAAGAGATTTTAAGCGACTTCAAATGAAGCTCTCCCAGTTTAACAAAAACAACAATCTATTGCCTGCATTTCCCGTCCGGAGTCAAAAGCTTCGGACGGGTTTTCTTTTGTAACTCTTTTTCCTTTTTTATTGTTTGATGATCGACTATAATAGTGTCACAGAAAACGAACGGATTCAATTATTGAAAAAGGAACACTGTAATTGTTTTTCCGTGCAATAATCGTAGATTCGTGCTATGATGGATCAACAGCATACGCATGACGGTCAGATATCGTTTTAAAAAAAGGGGAATAGAAACACAATTTTGATATTTACTGCTGCGTATTCGCTGAATATAGTTATCAAAAAGGAGATCAAAAAATGGAAAATGTGAACACTATCGGAACAATTCAGGATGTCGAAAGCAAGGAGGAAAACGCAATTAATCTGTATTTTACAGTTGATGCGCTGATGAGCGCCGGCTTTAGCCCTTTTATGCAAAAAACAAAAAACAGGATATACACAACGACTTCTGCATACGGCAAGATCGATGATCTTGCTAAATGTCAGGGTGATAACGGAACAGAACAAGCTCAGAGTTCCCTCAAAGAGATCAATAAGTATCTGTCAGAATCAAGAATAATTATTAAAGGAAGCAAGGTCTATAAAGCTCACCCGGCGCAAGATTTCCTTCAGCTTGTAATGCATAAGAGAAGGACTCACAGCGTCGGTATTGTAACATGCAGCAGTAAGCTTGCACACGATATTTCTATTCTGAATAAGCTCAAAAGCTGTGAAGGTAGTTATACATATTGCTATCATATTACAAACACCGGCAATCTGTATGATGCGGATATAGAACATCGTTTACAAACGAACGGCACGGTTTTTTTCAGTCTTCCGCTTGCTGCTGCCGATCGAAGGATGTGATACAAGTATGAAAGCCCAAGTGAAGGAGGTGAGAATATGTTTGCTGCTCTATTATGCCTGACGGCTGCCGAAGCCGTAAAGATCATAGGGGCAACTGCAGCTGTCGTTGCAGCCACAGGGACAGCGATCGCAACGGTTGTTGCCGCTGAAAAGAAAAAGGAGGATGACGATTAAGACGTGATGCTTCCGCCCCGTTCACGACACGGCGAAAGGAGGTGAGAATATGGAAAACGAGAATATGCTTTTTAAGTTTGAATGTCTGACAGACAAAAGCCTGGACATTGAAGAGATCCGGGATCAGAGAGCCGTACTTGGCTGCTGCACCGATTGCGGACCCAGCGAATCTGACTGATAATTTATAACCGGTCGATCACAAACAAATGAAACGGCATATAGGTGCAAAGGCCGATATGCCGTTTCAGAAAAATCAAGGAGGAAAAAGTATGTCATTATATCTGAGCGATGACGTTTACATCGTAAGAGGTAAAAAGCAGGATGCTATTTATAATCTGAAAGACGGATCACTGTACAGCGTCGGCAAAATGCTGACTGCTATGATCGACAAGCTTCTCATACCGGAAAGTGAATTTACCGAAAATGAACTGTTCTGGATAGATATATTCAAAAATCAGGGTATTCTTTCGGAACAGGAAAAGCCCGTGGAAAAGGATATTAAGGAGCTGTGCCGCCCGCATAGGCTGAAAACGGCATGGATAGAGATCATCACCTACTGTAACCTGAAATGCAGACACTGCTATGAAGAATCCGATGATCACTGCACCCAAAAAATGACAATGGAGGACTTTCGTTATGCCATCGATCAATTAGCAGAATATGGCATCGAAACAGTCATCCTGATCGGCGGCGAACCCTTTTGTCACCCGCAGCTTCGCGAAATGCTAAGCTACGCTGCGGAAAGGATCAAAAAGACGGCAGTATTCACTAACGGAACAATGATAAATGAGGCATGGTGCGAGTTTTTAAAAGAAAAGAACATTACAGTCGGTATCTCAATGTATTCATACATTTCGGAAATGCACGACAGAGTCACGACCGTTAAAGGTTCTCACATACGAACCAAGAGGGCTCTGGAGCTGTTGGAGAAATATCAGATCAGTCATAAAATCGCTACCGTCCATATGAAGGATATAGAACTTGGAGAAAAGAAAGAAGAAACGTTTACACTTGACCCCGTCAAGGATCCGGTAAGATTATCCGGAAGAGGAGATCTATCGTTGATCTCACCTAAGCTAATGAAGGACAAGCTTATCACCCCATGGAGATTTTCCGTCCCCCTTGACAGAGATTGGGTAATACGGGCGCTGAACGGCCATCAATGCTTCAGTATAAAAATCTATATT
>CADCPT010000260.1 GCA_902803385.1 uncultured Ruminococcus sp. | reverse complement strand
TATTCCGCTTTGGCAAAGCCAAAGCGGACAACAATTGCTCATTTCTCATTGCTAATTAGAAAAGCGCCTGGCACCCCTGAAAAAACACTATAATAAAAGTGCGCCGCAAGGTAGGCGCACTTTTTTATTATTGTTTGGTGCTGCCAAGATCCTTGGTGATAGTAAGAATATTTTTACCGTCCTTGTATTGATATGAATACTCGTCTGCTATCTCAAACGTAATGAAGCGCCCCAGTCCCCCGATGTCGTTTTCAACATCATAATCACTGACATCCGGAATGTCACCGGTCGGGTCAAACGGAAAGCCGCTGTCAATAAACGTCATTGTGAGCTTTTCCCCGCTCTGTTCAAAGATCACTTCCGCCCGACCGCCGCCGTCCTTATAGGCATAGCTGCAGATATTGACAAACATTTCTTCAGCAATAAGCCTCAGCACACTTTCGTCGTCCTTATCAACACCAAGTGAAGCGATCTGCTTGTTAAGAGCCTGAAGGTTTTCTGTCCTGGCATCAAGCTTCAGAGAATAGCGCCTGACATCCGGAACAGTCAATGTAAGGATCGTGATATCATCACTTTGTTCAGCATCAGCGGAGAATTCCTTTACGCTGCCGAGAGCGGCAGTGAGTACTTCTTCGCCGGAGCGGTGCAGGCAACCTGAAAGTGTATTCTTTAATCTGTCATCACCGTACATATCATTATCCTTACTTCTGGCTTCTGTAACGCCGTCGGTATACATAAACAGAGTATCGCCCGGCTTCATTATCAGACTGTTTTCCGTATACGTTTCATCTTCAAAAAGACCTGCCGCAGCTTCATTATTGCTTTTTACCCCAATAACACCGTCTGACAGGATATACGGCGGATTATGTCCGGCATTTGAATAGACAAGCTCTCTCGTATCCGGGTGATATATCGCGATAAATGTGGTGATAAACATCATATTTGGGTTGTGCTTTGCCATATGATTATTGTATTCATACATTATCCTGCCCGGAGACAATCCCTCCTCTGCATACTGTCGCAGAATGGTAATGGCATTGGACATAAACAAAGCCGCCGACACGCCCTTGCCCGAAACATCGGCAATTATCACACATACGCTTCCGTCCCTGAGTATGCGGTAATCATAAAGATCGCCTCCGACATCTCTTGCAGGGAGCATACATGCATGGATATCTGCACTGTTATCATGAAAAGACGAAGGCTCCAGAAATCCCGACTGGATCTCACGGGCAATATTCATTTCAGTTTCCTGCATGGCTTTTTCGCGGTTCAGCTCGGAAATATCCCCGATGTAGCGGTCTATTTCAAGCGCCATGCTGTTAAAGGAATCTGCCATCTGTGAGAATTCATCCTGACCCTTTATCTTCAGAGGTTCAAATTCTTTTTCCCGGTTCCATGCGAAATCGGACATTTTCCGGCTGATAAGTGCGACCGGCTTTTGTATCCTTCTTTTAAGAACAAATGAAATGAAAAAGACTGTCAGAACAGATGCAGAAAAAACAAACAGCATTATGTATCGGAATTTAGTCCGTACATTGCTTATTGCTTCGTCCACTGACATTTCAGCCGCCGCAATACTGAGTGTTTCCTGCTTATATGAAAGATCTGCGGAAGCGTCAGGATCGGAAACGACATGACGCACTACCGGGGTAAAACAGACTATCGTCTTTCCGTATTGGGTATCTGCATAGAGATATGTGGTCTCGCCGTTCTGAAAAGCTCTTATCTCCTCCTCGTGCAAGACATCTGAGATATATCCGATATAATGGGAGCTGCGTGCGGACTCCGCAGCGTCTTTGCCGTATCCTATAGAAAGGTAGGTCTTACAGCTTTTGGAAGGATCCGGTATTTCAGTATAGACATATGCCATATCCATAATTTCGCAAAGCTCTTCAAAGCTTTCAGAGCATTCCTTAAGGTCTTGATGATCATACGGATCGGCCATTTCAAAATACTTTGCCGCTATAACAGCTGCCTGCTTTACATCTTCACGGCTGCGAGCCATGGTATTGTCAAAGGTTATCAGATAAGCCGCCGACAAAACTGCCAGATCCGTAACAAGTACAAGAGGAAGGATGATCAATACAAGCTTCCAGAAAATCGAATGTTTCATTGTTTTATACAATATCAGGGCTGCCGGAAAAACGGTCATCCTGATGCTCTCCGTAATTATTTTCCGCGTAACGATATTTCCTGATAAATATGTCTCCATCCGGGAGATATATCCAAAACTATTCTATCAAAAAAACAGACATAAGTAAATATGTTTTTTGGTTTTATACACTTGCATCTCTGTGCTGCCATCCGCCCGACCGTACCCCCGGCGCGACCGGGCTGCTAAAAATTTGTTTTTTCAGGGGTGCCAGGCGCTTCGCGCCTGGCACCCCTGAAAAAAACACTATAAAAAGTGCGCCGCAAGGTAGGCGCACCAGGGGGGCACTTCCTACGGGCGCACTTGGCTGGTTT
>CADCPT010000259.1 GCA_902803385.1 uncultured Ruminococcus sp. | reverse complement strand
TGTCTGAATGCAAGACGACCGATACGACCGAAGCCGTTAATAGCAACTTTAACTGACATGGGAATTACCTCCTAATAATTTACTGATACTATTGTAAAGCATTTTAAAAGAAATTACAAGGGTTTGTATAAATTTTAACTAAAAATTTTTATTTTTCGTGTGTCCTGAGGAGCTGCGAAATAATTATCTTATTATCAGCATCTGAATCATCTGAATATCTGATAAAAACAGCTTCATGTGCACCTGTACGACTGTCCGCCCGACCGTTGCTGCGCAACGACCGGCTGCTAAAAATTTGTTTTTTCAGGGGTGCCAGGAGCGAAGCTCCTGGCACCCCTGAAAAACATAGTTCCGTATTATTCTGTGCGCAGAGCCTTTACCGGATCCTGCTTTGCCGCTTTTTTCGCCGGGATGAAGCCGCCGATAAGCGTCAGCACCATGCTGAGTATGATCAGCGCCACAGCTCCCACCGGAGGCAGTATAGCATTCATATTATTGTTGTTTGCAACAATGTGTATTATAATATTTGCCGGTATGATCGTCAGTATCGAAATACCGATGCCTATTATGCCCGAGCATAGCCCGATAATGAAGGTCTCGGCATTGAATACCTGGGATATGTTCCTCTTTGACGCTCCGATAGCACGGAGTATGCCTATCTCCTTTGTGCGTTCAAGCACGGAGATATAGGTGATGATACCTATCATTATGGAGGAAACGATAAGTGAGACCGCAACAAATGCGATAAGAACATAGGAAATGACATCTATTATCGTTGTGATGGAGGACATCAGCAATCCTACATAATCTGTATATACTATCTTGTCCTTTTCTTCTACCGTTTCATTGTATTCCTCGATGCATTTTGATATCCTGTCCTTTGCCTCAAAGGAGTCGGAATAAATAGCTATCGAAGAGGGTGCGTCCGGGCTTACAACGCCCAGAGTCTTCAGGTTGTCTTCATATGTTCCGGTCGAAACATACATATCGTACATCTGAAGAAGGATACTGTCCTCAGCGGTGAGCATGTATGCGTCAAACTGCATAGCAAGCTGAGTCTCATCCATCTGATCCATCTGTTCCTTTATCTGCGGATTTGCCGCCGCCATCATAGAGGTCATATTCTTTATGAACTTTGCCTTTTCGGAAATGCCCATTGAGGTGATATATGTCCTGAAGTCGTTTATCTTTTCCTCGTCGCTTGACGGAGAGAACTTCATGCCGGTTATCACGTTAACATCCTTGTTTGCCTTCTGGTCGCGGACGATCTCGCTGTTGTCGGTATAGCTCATAAGATAATCCGTAAGGGCTTTTGTATATGCAAGAGGTGTGCGGATAAGCGTAGCGTCGCTGTCTTTCTTGTGGCGTATTACAGCTGATATTTTAAGGTGGACAGCATTTTCGAGAAGATCCTCTATCTCTGAATCAGTCTCGGCGACAGAATAGGTGTTTCCTGTTTTCTTATACATATCGCAGGCAGGCACCATAAGGAATTCCTGCTTGCATATATCCTCGTAGCTCCATTTTTTAAGCTCGAGGTCGAGCTTTTCGCCCTTGTTGATCTTGTTGAAATATTCCTTGTATTCGGAAACGGGAAGCAGACCGAACTGATACAGATGGTCAAGGTCTACCTCGTTGTTTTTTGTAAGCACAAGAACTATCTCGTCATATTTTGTCGGATAGCTGCCGTAAACCAGATCGTAATTATCTTCGACCGCCGGCCCTGCAAGGCTTCCGTCTGCTCCTGGAATGAGCTGGCTCATATTGCTTGTGATCTTCATAGAGCTGTTTACATCCATAAAGCTGCTCATCGGGTTCATTGCCATAAGCTGATCGGCGTCAACAACAGGGTCGCGGTTGATATTTACAAGCTTGCCCTCCGGGTCGTGATTGTATACATTGAATTTTGTCGCGTAGCTGTATACTATGCCGTTTTCGCCTACGCTTTTGTGTATCTCGCTTTTCGGGTCGTCAAGATAAGTCTTGAACTTTGTAAGGTTGTTTTCGGTTATGCTCGTTGCAACATCAGAAATAGCCTGAAAGGTCTCGTTGTTGGAATAAACGGCATCGTTTTCGTGCTTTTTCTCCCCTTCCTCAGCCGCGCTGTCATTTGCGGCATTAACAAGACTGGAAAGATCTATGCTCTGAGAATCTATGGTTATTGGATATGAGCTCATAGCGCTGCGCTGTATATCCGTGATATAGGTATTGACTCCGTTTGAAAGCGAGAGGATGAGCGCAATGCCTATGATACCGATAGATCCCGCGAAGGATGTAAGGAGAGTTCTGCCCTTTTTAGTCCTGAGGTTGTTGAAGGAGAGCGAAAGAGACGTAAGGAAGGACATGGATGTTTTTCCCATATTCTTGTGTTCGGGTTCTTTTTCTTCCTCATGCGCTTCAACAGGGTTGCTGTCGGAGGTTATCTTGCCGTCCCTGAGCTTTACTGTTCTTGTTGCATACTGCTCTGCAAGCTCCGGGTTATGAGTTACCATAATTACAAGCCTGTCCTTTGCGACCTCTGCAAGCATATTCATTACCTGAACGCTTGTTTCGGAATCAAGAGCGCCGGTAGGCTCGTCTGCAAGCAGGATATCGGGATTGTTCACAAGCGCTCTTGCAATTGCAACTCGCTGCATCTGACCGCCTGAAAGCTGGTTAGGTCTCTTGTGGATATGCTCTGCAAGCCCGACCTTTTCAAGAGCTTCCTCTGCTCTTTTGCGTCTTTCTGCCTTTGATACGCCGGAGATCGTGAGCGCAAGCTCTACATTTGAAAGCACCGACTGATGAGGGATGAGGTTATAGCTCTGAAAAACAAAACCTATCGTGTGGTTGCGGTAGGAATCCCAGTCCTTATCCTTATACTTTTTTGTAGATATGCCGTTTATTATCAGGTCGCCGTCATCATAGCGATCGAGGCCGCCGACGATATTCAGAAGAGTTGTTTTTCCCGAACCCGACGGACCGAGTATTGCAACAAACTCATTGTCGCGGAAGCTGAGGCTCACATCTGAAAGCGCTGTCTGTACCAGCTCGCCGGTGACATATTTTTTGCTTATATTCTTTATTTGCAGCATATATCTTCTCCTTTTTTCTTAAGCTGGATTTATTATAGAGTATAAGCGGCCTTTTTGCAAGGGGCATTAAGGTATTTTTTAAAACGGCTGACTTATATTATAGTTTTTTTCAGAGCGATCCGTCACATTAGCTTTGCCCCATCGCCCGACCGCCGCTGCGCAGCGACCGGGCTATTTTAAGACTTGTTTTTTTAGAGGTGCCGCGAGCAAAGCTCGCGGCACCTCTAAAAAAACACTATAATAAAAGTGCGCCGCAAGGTAGGCGCACTTTGTATAGCGAAGGAGCCGTGAATTTTTTCACAGACCAACATGATGGCTTATCGCCACATGAATGAAAATCGCATTTTCAGAACAGCTCCTGAAAAAAACAAATTTAAGGATCAAGCGTGTCAAATGGCGGCAAAGCCGCCATTTGACACGCTTATATTACATAGGAAGTGCGCCCCAAAGGGATCTCCTGAGGGGCGCACTGTATGTTGGTCTTATGTCTTAAAAGATAACTGTTCCTTCTGCAATTACGGAGCTGATCTGAGCAGGGTCGATGATGACAGTACCGTTGCCTTCGCAGAATGAGTATTCTCTCATTACCTCGCAGTAGGTGCCGTCGGTAGAGCTGCCTCCCTGATTTCCGATGTCACAGATCCTTGCTTTGAGCTTTCTGCCGTTTTTAAGAGTTACATCAAGCTCCGAGAATACATCCGGCTCTTCCGCTTGGCCGGATGCGCTTTCCTTTACGACTGCGGAAGCGTCCCAGCTTCTTGCCTTGAGTGTCATTGAGTATGAACGGGCTGTAAGCTCTGTTATACGCCAATCTGCGCCTGATACACTGAGGCTTTCGCTTTTTCCGGTCTTCAGATCAACGCTTTCACAGGTCTTGTAGTCAAGCTTTGCGGAAAGTGTGAAGTCAAGAGCGATATCTCTTACATCTGCGATAACGATGTTCCTGCCGTCCTTTGATACGCACAGCTCCTGACCGTCCTTCAGTTCACTGCCGTATTTTTCGTTAAGTGTCTTGTAAAGCTCATCGCTGCCGTCACTGATGATATTGCGGTCTGCATAGTATACGATCTCATCTTCGCTGAGGGTGTATACTGTCTTTACGGGATGTACCGCAGTAATGGTATCGCAGCCGGCTTCGATGGTATCACCCTTGGGAGTTGAGTCTGCAGTCGTATATCTCATGCTGAGTATTACCGTACCGTCATCCTTGAGAGTAAAATCTTCGGCAACAGCGCCGGTATCATTGTTTTTGAATACGTCTGTGATCCATGCACTTCTGCGTGCATAGAAGCCTTCGTTTTTCTCAGAACCGAGCTTATAGCGGAAGAAGGTTCCTTCTCCGAGATCACTGCACAGGCGGCTGCCGTCCTTTGCACTGAAGCGTACAAGGCTGAGAGCTGTTCTGTCGTCTCCGGCAACGCCGAGGAATTCAACATTTACCTTATCAGAAGCAGCCTTTACATTGCTTCCGCTGTAAACGCCTTCGATGCTGTTTCCGGCAAAATACTCTGCGAATGCTTCATCAACAGCAGGCTTCGCTGTGACCGTTACCGCACCGAGAGCAAGTGCTGCGGCTGTTGCTGCTGCAAGGATAACGAATACCCTTCCTGTCTTTCGTGCAGGCTTTGAAGCCTTAACAGAAGCCTTTTCTCTGAAAAGCTCCACTACGTTTTCCGTTTTTACTCCTGTCTCTGCATAAACGGTGTTTATATCGATCTCTGCCTCTCTGTCAAGCTTATCGAACATATTATTTGTTTTCATAATGATAACCTCTTTCTGTAAAGAATTTTTTAAGTCTTTCCCTTGCCCTTTTGATCTTGGATTTTACTGTTTCTTTTTTCAGCCCGACAAGCTCTGCTATTTCAGGCGCTGTCTGGTAGTAATAATAGTAACGCAGGATTATTTCTCTGTCCGGCTGACCGAACTGGTCGAGGGCTTCACCGATATCCTTCTGCAGAACCGAATTGTCTATATTGTCCTCTATTGAATATTCGTCCGCCATTACAACGTCGTCGATATCGAGTATCTCTCCCTTAGGCCGCGATCTTCTCAGCATGCTCTGAGCCTTTGATTTGGCTATTGCCGAAAGATAGCCCGTGAGATATCCTTCCCGGATCTTTTCTGCATTGTTCCACAGGGCGAAAAACGTATCCGCAGCCGCTTCTTCTATATCGGCGGCACTAATGCTCCCCTTCGACACATTATATATGATGGTAGAAACATATGGAGTGTAGTGCGCCATTATCTCTTCTATTGCCGACTCGTCCCGTTTTTTCAGCCTCTGGATGATTTCCTTTTCATTCATATTGTTCCTCCTGCGCTTTCACATCGGCAGGTCCTGCCCGCCGGGCTTTTTAATACTAATTTCCAATAAAACGCTTTAAAAAGATTTGAGCGGAAAATTTCGCATAACAAGGCGGAGGACGCCGCTTGGCTGGC
>CADCPT010000258.1 GCA_902803385.1 uncultured Ruminococcus sp. | reverse complement strand
GCCAGCCAAGCGGCGTCTTCCGCCTCGCTCTGCGAAATTTTCCGCTCAGATCTTTTTCGCCCTGTCTATCTGATATTAGTATTAGAGATGCCAGGCGCGAAGCTCCCGGGCTATTAAAAAAGTGCGCAGTAAGGCTGGTTCACCAGCGTTTTGTGTAAGTCAGCACTTCCTTGAAATGCGTGGTATTGCCGTCTTCATCGGTAGAATCATCTTCGACGACATTCTGCATCTGAGCGCCGACAAAATCGTTGTCGGAAACAAGAGTGAGATCGATCTCAAAAGGCTCCATATCGACGGTGTTTCCGCTCTTTGAATTGTCCTTCACTCTTTTATTAAGAAACATTTTTACATCCTTGTCATTTACGGTGTAGTAGAAGTAATATGTAGGCGTTCCGTTTACCTCTATTCTGCCGGTGCCGTTTTTATCAAATACATACGACATATCCCCGAACGGCATATCCTCCTCCCTTGCATGATCGGACTCCTTACCGTTTGCGTAGAGGACGTCATCCGTAAAGACCCATCTTCCTGTAGGGTTGAAGGGGAGAAGCCCGCAGCCCGAGAAGGATATCAAGGCAAAAGCCGCAGCTGATATGATAAGTAGTTTCAATAGTTTTTTCATGTCGCTACCTCCGTTGATTATATTATTATTCTATACCCGGATATTACGAAAATCAAGTGTTTTTTCAGAGGGGATTGTCGCAAAACAAGGATTCTGACGGCAACCCCTTTAAACCAGCCAAGTGCGCCCGTAGGAAGTGCCCTTGGGGTGCGCCTATCTTGCGGCGCACTTTTTATAGTGTTTTTTCAGCAGCCCGGTCGCGCCGAAGGCACGGTCAGGCGCATGGGGCAGTGTTAATTGCAATTTCTATAAAACATCATTATATTATGTTGCATAAATTTATTATTTTTAGTAAAATCAAGGTGTAGATACTTTCGTTACCAATAAGCAAGAAAGAGGTGCTGATATGGCTGATTTTGGATTGCTGAGAATGAAGAACGTGCAGACGCTGGATGATTTCAGTTTGCTGTACCCTTCGGGGAAGAAGCCGGATTACCGGACTCTCAGCAGTGAATCCTGCAACGATCTGTCAATTGACTTTATCTGCGAGCATATCACAGACAGCGACTATGAACAGAACGTTATCAAAAAAATAATGATGAGGATAGAAAAGGATCCTGAGGTTATACGCTACCGCTGCGATATCTTTGACGATATTCTCAGATATGAAGGTCTCAGAAACAAGATAAAGGATCTTCTTGAGCAGCTTGACTTTCTGAAGGAGCTTGAAAGATCAGTTAAGGACAGAACGGCTGCTCCTATATGGCAGCTTATCAACAGGCTGCATGAGCTTGACATCTATGTCAACTGTATTTCCGGAATAAATGAATGTCTCAGTGAAAACGATATCCATTCAAGCGGACTGAACGATCTGAGAACATATGTCAATTCTGTATATAGTCAGAGCGGCTTTGAATATCTCCATGATGATATAAAGGATATGATGACTGAGATAGGGTCGATAAGAAGCGTATCTGTCGGAGTCAATCTCGATCATCATATGCGCCCTGTTGAAGTCGGTATAGTCTCCATCAACGACACTCCGTTTACAAGACCGAGTCTGCTCGGAAAATTCATCGACTTTGTCAGTAAGCAGTCTGAGATCAACAAGGGCAATTCCTTCAACGGAATGACGAAGATCCACACTGTCGCCAAGGTCGCAGGAGAGGATCCGCTTATGGGCGGCCTGAGCACCGTAATGGATGAAATGCTCGGAGTTACCGTAAAACAGATCAAAAACAAGCTTGACCGCTATGTGAACATAAGCGGCTATAGCCTTACGAAGCTTATACCGGATTTTATATTCTACATACGCTGGGCGGAATATATCGACAAGCTGAAAAAGAAGGGTCTTCCGGTATCAAAGCCCAGGATACTTGACCCGTCGGAAAAATCCACAAGGATAAACGGATTATATAACCTGAAGCTCGGGATCAATCTCGAACAGGGCAAAAACATAGATATCATCCGCAATGATATAGAGTTTTCCGCGGCTCACGGTATATATATACTTACAGGGCCTAACCGCGGCGGAAAAACGACCTTCACTCAGGCGGTAGGACATGTATTCCTGCTTGCACAGCAGGGTCTGTATGTTCCTGCCGAAAGCGCCGAGATAGTGCCGACTGATAATATTTTCACTCATTTCCCGGCAGATGAGAACAAGACGGTAGACCTCGGCAGACTCGGAGAGGAATCCAAACGACTGAGCGAGATATTTGCATCCGCCTCATCTGCAAGCCTCCTTCTATTTAATGAATCACTTGCGACAACATCTTTTGCCGAAGGTCTTTATATTGCAAAGGACGTTGTAAAGGCTCTGAGATACCTCGGCGCGAGGACGATATTCAATACTCATATGCATGAGCTTGCCACTGACACGGAAACAATGAACAGCGTTCCCGGTGATATTGATGTTGCCAGCCTTATAACAGGCATACATGAAGGCAAAAGGTCATATAAGGTATTTCTGGCTCCGCCTGAGGGCGTCAGCTATGCGCATGATATTGCAGAAAAATACGGCGTTACCTACGACCAGCTGAAGACCTCCATTTCAAAAAGCCGTACCGCCGCAGCTGATGCAGAATAATGGATCCGCAGCCACTTCTGCCAAACCCCGTGCGCCTTCCCTGCTACGCACTTTTTATTGTATTTTTTCAGTGGGGGCGATCGTATTAGCATTGCCCCATCCGCCCGACCGTGCCTTTCGGCGCGACCGTGCTATTATAATTTTGTTTTTTCAGGGGTGCCAGGCGCGAAGCGCCTGGCACCCCTGAAAAACACTATAAAAAAGTGCGCCGCAGGGTAGGCGCACAAAATCAAACGATAAATGCGGCAGCTCGAATAGACAGCACGCCGGCAAGCAGCGGCTTATAATAAAATTCGTATTGACAACTTGGTTTGCTTAGGATAAAATATAGATAAAATCACGGTGCGGAGGGAAAAAATGTTTGATTTTCTAAAGGGCAAGAAGGAAGAAGACATTCCTGCTGACCCGCAGACTGCAAGAGAGCTTTGCATCGAAGCCGAAAAACTCAATGAGGAAGATGAACCGAAGAAAGCTGAAAAGCTTTATCAGAAGGCATTTTCCTGCGTTTATAAGCTTTATTCGGAAGAACCGGAAAAGTACGGCTTTGAGCTTGCAAGCTGCGCAAGCGAGCTTGGAAATACCCAGCAGAACCTTGAAAAATACGAGGAAGCGGGTAAAATGTTCAATATCGCAGCAGAGATAATAGACGCTCTTGCCGTAAACGGAGATAAGGATCTTCAGGAAGCAATGGCGGATATCCATCTCAGCATAGGCGATACTTATTTTTTCAAGGACAAATTTGACGCTGCGGAGACTGAATACCTCTTTTCTCTGGAGGTCTACGAAAGGCTCGAGGATAAATTCGGAGGTTATATAGAAGACATAGCCTACTGCCATGACTGCCTTGCAAAGTCTTTCAGCGGCAGGGAAAACTATACCGCCGCCATAGGAAGCTATGAAAAAATAATCAGTGTTTATGAAAAGCTTATAGCTGATTCAAACGGAGCCTCAGCAGAGAATATTGATCCGCTGAAGGATGATCTTGCGCAGGCTTATTCTGATATTGGGTATGCATATTCATGTGCCAAGGATTACGAGGACGCTGAAAAATACTATCTTAAAGCCGCTGAAATATTCAAAAAGCTTGCGGCGAGCGATCCCGAGGAATATACCGACAAGCTTGTTTCTCAGTATCAGGATCTTTCCGTGCTGTATTCCGATATGAAAAAGCCCGAAATATCGGACGAATACAAAAGGCTTTACAAAAACCCTGACATCTGATGCGGAGGTATAACTATGAACAGAACGGATATTGCTCTTGAATATAAGCATATGGGCTTCAACTGCTGTCAGGCTGTTTTGATGGCTTTCAAGGAGGAAATGGGTCTTAATGACGAACAGGTTATTTCCCTCGGCGCAGGCTTTGGCAGCGGAATGGGCACTACTAAGGGAAGCTGCGGTGCTCTTGTCGGGGCTGTGATGGCTGACGGTATGATAAGCGGAAGAAAGAATTCCGCAGGCGGAAGATCCATTCTTACAGAATTTGAAATGACAAGCGGAGCAGTTACCTGCGGCGACCTGAAGGGAGTAAAAACGGGCAAAGTGCTTTGCTCCTGCGATCAGTGTGTAATAAATGCAGTTAAAGCTGCGGAGAAGGTTTTATCAAGACAATAAATGGGACTGCTGTAATGATGCCGTCTGTAATGGGCTGTGAAACCATTCGCAGCCCCTGAAACCAACCACGTGCGCCCGTAGGAAGTGCCCTTGGGGTGCGCCTACCCTGCGGCGCACTTGGATATAGTGTTTTTTTAGAGGTGCCGCGAGCGAAG
>CADCPT010000257.1 GCA_902803385.1 uncultured Ruminococcus sp. | reverse complement strand
GAAATTATTTCCTTAAAAACTGATTTACTATTAAACCTCAGTTAGTAGTAAACCCCCAGTTTTTACTACTATTCTACTACTAACGGCTTCCGCAATTTGCCCCGTTTTGCAAAAAATTGTAATTTTCGCCCTGCGCTGTCAAAGTAATTAAACTACTCTGACACCCTCGCATAATGCGGCTTTTCAAGCCATTTTACAGCAATCTGAGAAAGGAATTTTATATGATAAAAGTAATGTTCATCTGCCACGGCAATATATGCCGCAGCCCGATGGCAGAGTTTATACTTAAAGATATGGTCTCAAGCCTCGGCGCAGAAAAGGATTTTTGTATTGCCTCCTCTGCCACGAGCCGCGAAGAGATCTGGGGCGATGTCGGCAACCCCGTTTATCCGCCGGCGCGCGAAGAGCTTGCAAAGCATGGCATCTCCTGCGGGGGCAAGCACGCCGTGCAGCTGACAAAGGCTGATTATGACCGCTACGACTGGCTGTTGTGTATGGATAATACCAATATGAGAAATGCCAAAAGGATAATCGGCTCCGACCCCGAAGACAAGCTCCGTCTGCTGCTGGATTTTGCCGGCGGCGGCAGTATCGCAGACCCCTGGTATTTCGGCAATTTTGACCGTACATACTCTGACATAGTCCGGGGATGCCGGGGATTTTTAAAGGAACATGGCTATGATCTATCCAACTGAAGAGGAAGTGTGAAAAATGAATGAATTTGATTCAGAGAGACTGAGCTTCCGCCGGATACGGCCGGAGGACAGCAAAAGGATATTTGAATGCTGGGCAAGCGATGAAGAGGTGACAAAATATGTAACTTGGCCTGCCCATAAGAATGTTGAAACGACGGAATATGTTGTTGATATGTGGCTGAAGGAATATGATGACCCTGCATGCTACCGCTACGGGATCGAGCTTAAAGAAACAGGCGGGCTCATCGGTATGATAGATATTGTCGGCTATATAGACGGCAAACCTGAAATAGGCTATGTTCTGGGACGCGCCTTCTGGAACAGGGGCTATATGACAGAAGCACTCCGGGCTATGACTGAATACCTTTTCTCCGAAGGGTTCGATACAATTCTTATCGAGGCGGATGAAAGAAACATCGGAAGCAATTCAGTTATACGGAAAAACGGCTTTGTCTTTACTCATCAGGAAACACGCCCATGCTCATCATTTAAGCCGGAGCTTGTGACTGTGAATTGGTACAAAAAGGACAGCTCAGATAATACAAATAAGTGATGTTAACAGCGAACAACACAAGAATCGCGTTTTATAGAAATACAATATGACCCGGATATGAGGTAAGATAATGAAAAAAGATCTTTCTCCCTGCGCTATGGCAGAACGGAGCATAAACAAAAAATACAGAAAAGCCATCTGGAACAAATTCATAATGGCTGTAAAGGATTATGAGCTTATAAACAAAGGAGACCGCATTGCTGTGTGCATTTCCGGCGGCAAGGATTCGATGCTTATGGCAAAGCTTATGCAGATGCTGCAAAGATACTCCGAGGTGCCCTTCGAGCTTCGCTATATCGTTATGGACCCCGGCTACAATGCCGAAAACCGTCAGCGCATAATCGACAATGCCGCGCTGCTTGAAATACCGATAGAAATATTTGATACGGATATTTTTTCTGTTGCAGAAAATACCGCGCGTTATCCCTGCTATCTTTGTGCAAAAATGCGGCGAGGACATCTGTACGCAAAAGCGAAGTCTCTCGGCTGCAATAAAATAGCCCTTGGCCATCATTTTTCGGATGTAATAGAAACAACTGTAATGGCAATGTTTTACGGAGCGCAGCTTCAGGCGATGCCGCCGAAGCTCAGAAGCACGAATTTTGAGGGTATGGAGCTTATACGTCCGCTTTACTGCGTACACGAGGATGATATCATTTCCTGGTGCCGAACAAACGGGCTTGAATTCATCCGCTGCGCCTGCAAAATGACCGAGGGAATAGAGAACTCCAAGGACGGCATCGGTGCCTCAAAGCGAAAGGAAACTAAGGAACTTATCCGTGAGCTGAAAAAAACGAACCCGAACATAGAGAAAAGCATTTTCAGAGCAATACACTGCGTACATATCGACACCTTCCCGGGATATAAAAAGGACGGAGAAAGATACAGCTTCCTCAGTGACTATTGATATATTCCGTTATAGATGGTTTTCGGATATAGCGCAGTCGCATTTAAACTTCCATATCCGCCCGACCGGGCTGCTAAAAATTTGTTTTTTTCAGGGGTGCCGGGCGCTTTGCGCCCGGCACCCCTGAAAAAAAACACCATAAAAAAGTGCGCCGCAAGGTAGGCGCACCGGGGGGGCACTTCCTTCG
>CADCPT010000256.1 GCA_902803385.1 uncultured Ruminococcus sp. | reverse complement strand
GTGCTCCACACAATGTCTTATCGTCTGCCCCGTCAAGCGACAGAGCTTCTGCAAGCTCGGCATACCGTTTGCAAACTTCTTCGCTTTCCGCCGCGCTTAAACTGATAATATCTGCAAGAAACGGCGCCGAACCGTCAACATCAACAACACTGCTCGTATTGGAATATGCAATGCCGGACATTGTTATCGCTTCGGCAAGTGCAGCGCATACAGAGGGTACACCTGTGCTTTCATCTGACAGTCCGGGAATAATATCAATAAGCTCTGAAACTGACCTGACCGCATAGCTGTCGGTATATTCGCTGGAATCAGAAGCATCGTAGGCATTAACAGAGCGTACAAGTGCATTGATACCTGCGTCAATAAGCTCGGTTTTTGTATGAGCTGTCATCAGACCGCCGTCAACGACCGCAATATCAGCCATAAGCTCATAATCAGCGATCACTTTCTCATCATCATTTTCGCTGAAAACTGCATACGGAGAAACAGCACCTGCGCAGCCGTCTATATCCGGAACAGTCACAAGCAGAGCCTTTTCTCCGAGACGAAAAAATAGCTTCTCTCTCGATGAAATATCATTGAATTCCTCCGCAAGAGCGCAGATGTCAGCATCTTCATGCTCATACATGAGCCTGACAAGCTTTGCGGCATCCATAGCCGTTCCGCGTCCGGCAGCAATAATAGCATCCGGTTCAAAAAGCAGTGCGGCCTCAGCAGCTTTTTCAGCATCAGAAGCAGTGAACATACCGTCAATATCAAAATAGCAGAAGTGCGGGATTGAAAGCTCATCAAGCTTATTATCTAAAGCTGAAACAAAACCGTTTTTGTATGAATCAGCATCTGCGACAATAAAAGCTCTTTTTATTCCGTAAACCGTTTTCAGCTCATCAAGAGCCACAGGCATCGAGCCTGCTTTGAAATACAGCTTTTCGGGTGTCCTCAACCATAACATAATATCACCACTTAAAGAAACAGCCTTCGCCCGAAGCGAACGAAAGCTGTTTACAGTTTATTGATCATTTGCCGTAATATGCAGCAAGATACATTTCCTTGATCTCGCTCATAAGCGGATATCTCGGGTTAGCGCCTGTGCACTGGTCGTCGAAGGCCTTCTCCGTCATATCGTCGAGAGTAGCAAGGAAGTCCTCTTCCTTTACGCCGTAATCAGCGATAGTTTTCTTTACGCCGCAGACTGCCTTGAGGTTTTCGATCTTCTCAATGAAGAGGTCGAGAGTCTCCCGGTCATCCTTTCCGCAAACACCGCAGAAGTGAGCGCACTCTGCGTATCTTTCAAGGGTATGCGGATATGCATACTGAGAGAAGGTTCCCATCTTTGTGGGTACAGACTCAGCATTATAGCGCATAACGTAACTGAGAAGAAGCGCATTTGCGATACCGTGAGGAATATGATGATATGCGCCGAGCTTATGAGCCATAGAATGACAAACACCGAGGAATGCGTTTGCAAATGCCATACCGGCCATTGTGGAAGCATCAGCCATTTTTTCACGGGCAACAGGATCGTTTGCGCCGTTTTCATATGCTGAGGGCAGGTATTCAAATACGGTCTTCATAGCCTGGAGAGCAAGGCCGTCTGTGTAAGGCGTAGCCATAATTGAAGCATAGGCCTCAAGTGCATGAACAAGGGCATCTATACCCGAAGCACTTGTAAGACCCTTCGGCTGATTCATCATATTGTCTGCGTCAATGATAGCCATATTCGGAAGAAGCTCATAGTCTGCAAGAGGATATTTTATATGAGTCTTTTCGTCAGTGATAACGGCAAAGGGCGTAACCTCGGATCCTGTTCCTGAGGATGTGGGGATAGCAATGAAATATGCCTTTTCGCCCATCTTCGGGAAAGTATATACTCTCTTGCGGATATCCATAAAGCGCATAGCCATATCCATAAAGTCAGCTTCCGGATGCTCATAGAGTACCCACATGATCTTGCCGGCATCCATAGCTGAGCCGCCGCCGAGAGCAATAATGCAGTCAGGCTCGAAAAGCCTCATAGCCTCTGCGCCTTCAAGAGCGGAAGCAAGGGTCGGATCGGGCTGTACATCATAGAAGCAGGTATGCTGTATGCCCATTTCGTTGAGCTTATCCTCAATGGGCTGAACATAGCCGTTTTTGTAGAGGAAGGAGTCTGTAACGATAAATGCCTTCTTCTTGCCCATAACTGTGCCAAGCTCGTCAAGAGCTACGGGCATGCAGCCCTTCTTGAAATACACCTTTTCAGGAGTACGGAACCAGAGCATATTCTCTCTGCGCTCTGCGACCTGCTTTATATTGATAAGGTGCTTTACGCCGACATTTTCAGATACTGAGTTGCCGCCCCATGAGCCGCATCCGAGAGTAAGTGACGGAGTGAGAGCAAAGTTATAAAGGTCGCCGATACCGCCCTGTGAAGAAGGAGTATTTATAAGGATACGGCAGGTCTTCATAGCATTGTAATGCTTTTCGATCTTCTCGGCCTGTGCAGGATGAACATAAAGAGAAGATGTATGGCCATATCCGCCGTCGGCAACAAGCTGCGCAGCCTTGGCAAGAGCCTCGTCGAAGGTCTCAGCCTTATACATAGCAAGTACAGGTGAAAGCTTCTCGTGTGCAAATTCCTCGCTTATGTCAACAGATTCGACTTCACCTATAAGGATCTTTGTGCTTTCGGGAACATCAACTCCTGCAAGAGCAGCGATCGTGTGAGCCTTCTGACCGACGATCTTAGCATTGAGGGCGCCGTTGATAATAATGGTATGCCTTACCTTATCAAGCTCGTCACCCTTGAGAAAATAGCAGCCCCTTGCGGCAAATTCATTCTTTACATCGTCGTAGATATCTGCAAGAACGGTAACGCTCTGTTCTGAAGCACAGATCATACCGTTGTCAAATGTCTTGGAATGGATAATGGAGTTAACGGCTACTTTTATATCTGCTGTGCTGTCAATGATAACAGGAGTATTTCCGGCGCCGACGCCAAGTGCAGGCTTGCCTGAGCTGTAGGCAGCCTTTACCATTCCGGGACCGCCTGTTGCAAGGATAGTATCAGCATTTCTCATAAGCTCGTTGGTAAGCTCCAGTGACGGAACATCTATCCAGCCGATTATATTTTCCGGTGCGCCTGCAGCGACAGCAGCGTCAAGAACGATCTTGGCAGCAGCTATTGTGGACTTCTTTGCGCGCGGATGGGGGCTGATGATAATGCCGTTTCTGGTTTTAAGACAAACAAGAGCCTTGAATATAGCAGTAGAAGTCGGGTTGGTCGTCGGGATAACTGCACCGATGATGCCGATAGGCTCAGCTATCTTTTTAAGACCGAAAGCATTGTCATAATCAATAACGCCGCATGTTTTCGTGTCCTTATATTTATTGTAAATATACTCGGAAGCGTAATGGTTCTTGATGACCTTGTCCTCTACAACACCCATGCCTGTTTCTTCAACAGCCATTTTTGCAAGCGGGATACGTGCCTGATTAGCGGCGATCGCAGCAGCCTTGAAGATCTTATCTACCTGCTCCTGAGAATAAGTTGAGAATATATTCTGAGCCTCTCTTACCTGAGCCAGCTTTGCGTTGAAGGAATCAAGATCTTCAACGATGTCAACGGTTTTTTCTTTGACTTCGTTCATATTAGCCATAGTCGTTATCCTCCGTAACTTAGTTTTTTTCATACATAGGATCAATTCCAGTGATCTTGATTTATATTATAGTTTAAGCTCAAAATGGTGTCAATAATTATTATTAATTATTTACAAGATTTTAAGCTTTGAACATATATGGACCATAAAACATGTTGTTAATTGTTAAAAATATATCAAACATCTTGCAGCGCACTTTTTTTAATAGCCCGGTCGTTGCGCAGCAACGGTCGGGCGGATGCAACGGTGTTATTGCAACAGAGCCCTATAAAAAACAAGATCAATGGTTTTTTTCAAGCATTTTTTTTACATTTTTGCGCTTTATCATCCTTCCGCTGACATATACATATTCCTCCGGGTCACCTTCTGCAAGAGCGATAAGCTCATCTGTGTCCGTGTCGTCAGCGGCCTGCTCAAGCTGTTCTTCCTTTTCTTTTTTGCGCATTTCAGCCTTGTGTTCCTCTCTGAAAGGCTCAACAACAAGCTTTTCGACCGTCTGCCAGTTATTGAAAACAATGATATACACACAAAAAACAGGCAGCAGAAGCAGGTACGGAACTCCGACAAAAACGATCGCAAGTATCAGATTGCCGGAAAGCTGTACAGCAGTAAACAGAACACTGAAGACCAGGAGCAGCGAAAGAACGGTCTTCATATGGTTCACAAATCCGCCGAGGAACAGAACGACTGAGTTTTTGACAGTTTCCGGAATACCTACATCAACACTTACAAACATAGTGAGCAGCGCACTTTCGACCGAAAAGAAAAAAATTGTAAAGATAATGCTCATTATAAATGCAAGTATCTTAAGCGGACTGTCAAGACCGCTTCTGTAAAATGAAAAGGTAAAATAAAGTCCCGAGACGATTATATAAACAATAAAGGAATCAACAAAAAACCTGATGAAATTATTGCGGACTCCCGAAAAAAAATCATGTACGGGATGAAGCTCCTCCTTAAGAGTCAATCTGCGCGAAATATAGAATAGTCCTGCAAAAAAAGGCGAACTAAGAGGTATGATAAAAAGCATCACAAACACATTGATGCTGCCGGTAAGGTATGACGCAAGCAGCAGCAGCGCGCCCTCGGCGGCTGTAATTACGCCGAAGATCAGATTAACAAGCGTCAGGCTGCCGAGATTATCAAGATATGCGGTAAAGAATTCCGAAAGACTGTATTTTTTTGTTTCGGGTTTTGTCATTATTACACTTCCGTTAAGAAAAATTGAAAAGCTGTGAAAAAACTGCAGAAGCACCCATGTCAATGCAGGAGGAAACAGCAGAAAGCAGCAGCAGCCAGAGCATAGAAAGCAGAAAATGCTTCATAAATATGCGCGGATCATCCTGAACGGGAGATCTTCTGAAAAGCGAAATCATTTTCAGAGAGCATTTCATAGACTGAGACGCAGCCGCTGTTATTATCACGCAGGAAAGAAAGGCTCCCGGCAGAACTATAAGCGCATTGTAAAGGATGCCCATAAAGCCATAGGCGCTGTACATATATCCGACAGAAAGACCGTAGCCGAAGCCCTTGACAAATGGTATGAGTGCGGAAGAAATACAACCGCACAGCGATGATCCGGAAACAAACAACGCCAGCATAAAAAGAAATGCAGAAGAAAAGGAGGCGCAAAACGTTGAAAGCAGCCCCTCTCCCCTTTTTGCAGCAAAATCTGTCAGGAAAAGCACATCAAGCGACTTCAGGGTCTCGACGTCTGAGCTGCGGCCATGTATCGCTCCGGCAGCAATACCGGCTATCATAACGGCAAGCAGAAGAAAAAACGGTAAATTTCTGCGAATTGCGCCGAGCCGGAATAAGGCCGGACGACCGGCTCTGGTCACGATTATCCTTCTCATAAGCATTATATCTCCCTTGTTTTGATTCAGGTTCTTAGATAATGCTTATGAAAATGGATGACATATAATTCGTTATGAATAGAATTTTTCGGCAAATCGGACACTGTCCATTGCATCCGGGCCGTAATGATCGGCTCCTATCATATCTGCATATTCCTGTGTAAGCACTGCACCGCCTACTATTACGCAGATATCGGGATCAGTCTCCTTAAGCAGCTTTATCGTATCTGCCATGGCAGGAACTGTTGTCGTCATAAGAGCGCTCAGACCGACAAGCTTACAGCCGTGCTGTAAGGCACAGTCCCTTACAGTTTCTGGCGGAACATCACGTCCGAGATCGTAGACCGTAAAGCCGTAGCTTTCCATAAGTACCTTTACTATGTTTTTTCCGATATCATGTATATCGCCCTTGACTGTTGCCAGCACTATAGCCTTACTGCTGTCAGACTGCCCGGCAGGAATAGTGCGTTTGACCTCCTCAAATGCAGCAGAAGCAGCGTCTGCGCTCATAAGAAGCTGCGGGAGATATGCCTTCTTTTCTTCAAATGCAGTTCCTATCTCATTAAGCGCAGGAATAATGTGTTCATTTATAACGACAAGGGGATCTGTCGTTTTCAGAAGCTCGGCAGCAAGCGCGGAAGCATTGTCCTTCAGTCCCTTGACAACAGCGGAATGAAGCGTTTCTTCAGCCTGAGCGGTGCTTTTCTGCGAAGCCTCGGGAGCAGAGGATGCATATGCGATATAGTCAGCGCAGCCGTTATCAAGCATATTCAGTGCTCGGAAGCTGTGATATACATTCATCATCGCTTCGGAAAAAGGATTCATGATAGCGCAGTTAAGTCCGCAGGTAAGAGCAGATGCATAGAATGTTGAAGTGACCATTTCTCTTTTCGGAAGTCCGAAAGAAATATTGGAAACTCCGAGGCTTGTTTTTACTCCCATTTCCCTGATAAGCTTTATAGCGCCGAGAGTGACGATCGCTCCGTCAGGATTGGATGAAACGGTAAGCGCAAGGGGGTCTACGATGATCTCCTTTTTATCAATACCGTATTCTGCCGCACGGGCAATAATTTTAGTGGCTATCTCCGCTCTGCCCCCGGCAGTTTCCGGTATACCCTTCTCGTCGATAGCAAGTGCGATTATTCCGCCGCCGTATTTTGCGGCTATCGGGAAAACATGAGACATGCTTTCCTCCGTTCCGTTGACGGAATTTATAAGCGGTTTACCGTTGTATATGCGCGCTGCCTGTTCGAGAGTTGTAAAGTCAGTCGAATCAAGCTGCAGCGGAAGGTCAGTTACAGCCTGCAGTGAAGAAACACATTTTTTCATCATTGCGGTCTCATCTATTTCCGGAAGACCGACATTGACATCAAGGATATGGCATCCGGCATCCGTCTGACGTATGCCTTCGCTGAGAATATAATTCATATCGTCATTTCTCAGTGCTTCCTTGAGCTTTTTCTTGCCGGTAGGGTTTATGCGTTCGCCTATAAGAATGGGATCATTATCCACAAAGACTGCATGGGTATAGCTCGAAACACAGGTATAGTTCTTTTTTTCCGGAACGGAATATGAAAGAGCTTTTGTCTTTTCTACGGTTTTTCGTATAAAATCAGGTGTCGTGCCGCAGCATCCGCCAAGGATCGTTGCTCCTCTTTCTGCGAGCTGCACCATATAGTCCGAAAACTCATCTTCATCAATATTATACACAGTACGGCCGTCTCTTATCTCAGGAAGCCCTGCATTCGGATTGACGATTACCGGAAGTGACGAAAGCCTTTTAAAATCTTCAATAACATCAAGCATCTTATCGGGTCCAACAGAACAGTTCATTCCGACAGCGTCAACTCTTAGTCCTTCAAGCATAGCTATCATCGCAGCCGGATCTGCTCCTGTCATTAGTTTTCCGGAGGCATCATATACATTTGTAACGAAAACAGGCAGGTCACAGTTCTCTTTGACGGCAAGAACAGCAGCTTTTGTCTCATAGCTGTCATTCATAGTCTCGATAAGAACAAGGTCTGCGCCGCATTCAGCTGCGACCTTCACATTATCCGCAAAAAGTGAGACTGCATCCTCAAATCTAAGCTCGCCGAGAGGTTCAAGCAGCTTTCCCGTAGGACCCATATCAAAGGCAACATAGGCATCCTTTCTTCCCTGTGCGGCTTTCTTAGCTATGGCGATACCCTCGCTTATAAGCTGATCGTAATTATTGAATTTCAGCCTGTTAACACCGAAGGTGTTTGTCTTTACGATATTTGCTCCGGCATCAAAATACATATTATGAAGAGACAGTATTTTATCAGGAGCTGTTATATTCCACAGCTCAGGCGGCTGACCTGCCGGAAGACCCATAGACTGAAGCACTGTTCCTGTTCCGCCGTCAAAATATACTCTTTTTTCCTTAATCAGTTCAGTTATCTTTTTCATTTCTGATCCCCATTATAGCAGTAATAGATTTCATAGGCGACATAAGCAAAGAAGAGCCTAAGGTTATGCCAAGAAGATCGCGTGCCGCAAGACGTTCGAGAAGAGGCTGCTGGACAGAAAGGGAAAGATCGCCGTAACCCGGACTGAAACGCGGTCTGCAGGAAAGCCCGGCTTTCATCTTATCAGCGGCATATCCGCAGAAGGTATCTGCAAGAGTAGAAGCAAGAGCATCTGTCACAAAATACTCTGCCTGAGATGTTACCTTTAGTTTCATAAGATATCTGTCAACCGCAGCTCCGCATGTTACAGCGAAAACAAAGCTCTCACTGCACCCTTTGAGATTATCATAGAGATTACGGCTTTTCATTTCTGCAAAATCAAAGGAGCATATGTTTTCACGGCTGAGATCAACAGGGATCCTGATATATGCACACTTATAGTCAATGTGATCCCTGAGGCTCTTCAGACAAGCTTCAATAAGGTCATCCTTATAGCCTCTGGCTGTTCCGAGTCGCTGTGCAAGCTCATTTATATCAGGCTCTATATCTTCAGGCGAAGAGGTTATCATAAATATATCTGTGCTTTTCATAGCTTAATCTAAAATACAGGAAAGATTTGATTTGATAGCCGCAGCGACCTCCGGCATATTCATAGAATAGACATGAACTGCTTTGATGCCGTTTGCATATAGGTCAACTATCTGTTCTGTCGCATAGGCTATACCCGCCTGCTGCATTGCTTCCGGGCTGTCGCCGAAGGCTTCGACAAGCTTACGGAATTTAAGAGGATATGTCGAGCCGGAAAGCCTGAAAACATTTTTGAGCTGCTGAACTCGGGTTATCGGCATAATACCGGGGATGACCGGAATATCGACTCCGACCTTCAGGAGCCTGTACATATAGTTGTAGAATACGTCATTATCAAAGAAAAGCTGAGTTGTAAGAAACTCGCAGCCGCACTCTTCTTTTATTTTCAAAGCTCTGACATCAGACTCTATGCTGTCGCTTTCGGGATGGATCTCAGGATAGCATGCACCGCCGATACATATATCCGGAGCATATTCGCGGATATCGGTCATAAGCTCGCTTGCATGTTTGTATTCAAGCTCATAAACATTCATACCATCAGGGATATCACCCCTGAGCGCAAGAATATTTTCTACTCCCCTGCTGAGAAAATCATCAATAGTGGCATAAATGTTTTCCCTGTTCATATGAACACAGGTCAGATGAGCCAAAGGTTCTACGCCCTTTGCCTTGAGGATCGAAGCAAATTCTGCTGTATATGCAGCAGTCGAGCCGCCTGCACCGTATGTTACACTCATATATGAAGGATCGAGATCAGCGATTTTATCAACAGCGCCTCTGATAGCCTCATAGCGAACACTGTTTTTAGGGGGAAAGACCTCAAAAGAAAGTGTTTTTTTATCCGAACTTATTATATTCTTGATTTTCATGATACACCTCTGTAATAAGCAAATATATGTTTATTGTAACATAATAATCAAGGTTAATCAAGGAAAAACGAAAAGTTGCAATAAAATATATGGTGCATACTTATGCTAATTAAGTGTATCTACCCCATAGCATAAATGTTTTATAGTGTTATTTCAGAAGCAGTGGGCGTGAAACCACCGCCCGACTGCGTCTTCGGTGCGACCGGGCTATAGAATAATCAAGGGGGTGTGAAAAAACTATTTTCTTTTTTACTAGCCTCTGAATCATCTAAATATCCGATATAATATGGCTTACCGTCTAATACTAATATCCAATAAAACACTTTAATATCTTTGACGTTAAATTCCGCATAGCTTTGTTGTCGTCCTTGCTTGGCGCCAGC
>CADCPT010000255.1 GCA_902803385.1 uncultured Ruminococcus sp. | reverse complement strand
CTTGTTTTTTCAGAGGTGGCGCGAGCAAAGCTCGCGCCACCTCTGAAAAAACACTATAATAAAAGTGCGCCGCAAGGTAGGCGCACGCCGTGATAACGAAGGAGCCGTGAATTATTTCACAGCTCCACCCCTGAAAAACAAATTTTTTAATATTCTCAGATGTCTGCCTTCCAGAGCCCATGCAGATTGCAGTATGCATAAACAGCTACAGGCTTTTCGTCACAAAGAGCGAAGCAGACCTCCGGTGCTTCGCCGGGAGCAAGATTCTTTCTGTGGCCGCCCTTGTCTGTTTTAAGATATACCCAAAGGATAGAATGCTCTTCCGCCATAGGATGAGCGACCGAGCCTATGCTTACCTTTACGCAGTCACCCTCGACGACAGCAACGGGAATATGCTTTTCTTTGCTTGCCTCTGCAGTGCCGGCTTCGATGACCTTCATTTTCTGTCCGCAGCACATCATCGGTGCGCCTGATTCGTTGATAACACCTACAAGGTTTCCGCACTTTTCACAAACCAGAAATTTTACATTGCTCATAATAATTTCCTCCTTGTTCTTCTGCACATTGGCAGAATGTATTTTATATCAGTATAATAAAAGCTTTGCGGCAAAGTCAATTAACTATCTGTAAATTTTTAATGCGAGTATCCCTTTTAATGAATTGATAACATATTTTACGGAATACTATAAACAGCACAGGGAATGTCCTTGGATGCGCCTGCGCCGCGACGCACTTAGATAAAGTGGGGGTGTGAAAAAAACACTATAAAAAGTGCGCCGCAGGGTAGGCGCACTTTGTTTAAAGCACTGTTATATGAAAGCAATGGTAAAAAATATGATCAAACAAATAAGAGCGATAACCTCACCGCTGCTTAAAAAAGCAAATGAGGATGATATTTCGGCTATTGCAGGACAAAGCGCATTCTATATGATCCTTGCGTTTTTTCCGCTCTCCATGTTTGCCGTTTCGGTCCTGCAGGGTATGCATATCCCGTTTGAAACGCTTGACGATTTTCTCAGTCTCGTTCTCAGCAGGGAGCTGAGCAGTTATCTTTCAGGCTTTCTGAGCGATATCTACGCAGACAGCGTCAGTGTTTCGGTAATAAGCTTTGCCGTAACGCTTTACTGCGCTTCACAGGGAATGCATGCCGTTATACGCGGACTTGTAAGAATATACGGCGCACCGGGGCGCCGCGGATGGATAAGGCAAAGGATAACGGCAATGCTTGCAACTCTGATACTTGTAGCAGTGTTCGGACTGACCCTTTCTGTATGCGTTCTCGGCAGGTCGCTTGACAGCCTTATCAGTCCCCGCATGTGTTTTATTCCGTTTTTCATTGGTTTGATATACAAGCTCAGATATGCCCTTGTCTTTGTTTATCTTACTGCCGTTTTTACAGTGCTTTACGCTAAGCTTCCTTATGCAGAAAAGCGCCTTGACTTTCACTCTCTTGCCGCAGAGCTTCCCGGAGCCTTATTCTGTTCGGGAATGTGGTTCTTGCTTTCCTCTGGTTTATCCGTATATGTTGATGATCTCGGGGGTTTTTTCGTTTACGGCGGTCTTGCACGCATTGCGATGATGCTTATTTGGCTATATTTGTGCATGCTGCTTATAATGTACGGTGCTGAAATAAACTGCGTTTATCGGCGCACTTAGATAAAGTATTTTCCTGAGGGCGACGTCGCATTAACGCTCCCTCGTCCGCCCGACCGCTGCTTCTCAGCGACCGGGCTACAAAAATTTGTTATTTCAGGGGTGCCAGGCGCTTCGCGTCTGGCACCCCTGAAATAACACTATAAAAGTTCGCCGCAGGGTATGCGAACGTGGATGCGCCGCGCGGTCGGGCGGATATGGCAGTGTTAATGCGACAGCCCTCCGTCTTTCAAAAAAATTTATATTTTGTTAAATTGACTCTTGACATATCCTATAATACGAATTGTTATAAAATACGACCCGATACGACCTGTATGGTCGGGTTGAAAAAATTCCACCTTATCAACAGCATTACTAATTACGATGAATTCAACTTTTCAACCGAGTTATCAACATTTGTTCACCGGATTTCCCAACATTTCAACCGAGTTTTCAACATTTACACTTTGTATAATTCTGAATTAGAATAAACAGAATATTTCTGCAAAATTCAGTGTTTATCGGGCTTGGATAGCCTCAGAGAAAAATCTTTACAAACAGTGCTTTGTACGGCTCTGCTGCGTCAAAAAACAACGTTCTCCCGTATAATTTGTGAATACTGTCAAAAAACACCGGAAGATGCAGCGGATAAAAACTGAAAACAATAATGAGCATTACAAAAGATGATATTGTCAGCGCCGCCGGAAGCGCAAAACAGCCGGGAAACCTGACTTTGCGATAAACGGCATAGGATGCCGCCTGAGCCGTGAATGTGCAGAACAGTGCCGCTGTATCGCAGAATACTGTCGATGGCGCATACGAAACGAGAGTGCCTGACAGAAGCATCAGAAAACAAAGTATACAAAGCCCTGCCGCCTTGGCACAGATAAAGCCTGCAAGCGAAGGGCGCAATACAGAAAGCTCGATTATTATCATGGCGATATATACTACTGCAAACGGTTTGAAAAGCTCCCATGCGGAGCCGTTAACGGAGGATATTATATAGCTCCATGCAGCATGCCCCGAAAGAACGAACGACATCCGAAGCATCATTCCGCAAAGATAATTAACGGCAGCAGCAAGCAGCATGTATTTCTTCATTCTATCACCAATCAAGCATATGAGAGGCGAAGGAGCAGTATTCTTTTTCTTCGCTAAGCTTCGTGCGCCTACCCTGCGGCGCACTTTTTATGGTATTTTTTCAGGGGTGCCGGGCGCATTGCGCCCGGCACCCCTGAAAAAACAAATTCTTAATAGCCCGGTCGCAGCGAAGCTGCGGTCGGGCGGATGGGCTGCATTATCGCAGCCCCCATAATTCTTTCAGATCAATAAAGCGTCAGCTTTACGATCTTTTTTGATGATACAGGAGTAAGAACACCTTCGCTGTCCCTTATCGCAAAGGATGTGTAATTCTCCGGCTGAGTAAAGCTTTTTGATATGCCGTCGTCCTCATACATCAGGTATTCACAGGCACTGTCCGCATAAGCGATAAGCTCAAACATAGATGTATCGATCTTATCCGTACACTGAGTCGTGCGGCACAGAGGAAGTATCTTGTTTTTGCGGATGAACATCGGCACCTCATTCACTGCCGCAGGAATAAAATGCAGACCCTTGTTCATTACCCTGTATTTCCTCATAGAAGAAGAACGGTAAACAACATAAAGCATATCCTCGGGAAGATAAACGTATCTTCCGACTGCATTCTGCTCATAAACAGGCGCTATCATGATACTGTCACCGACGATAAGCTGATCTTCGATCGTGCGCGCAAAGTCATCCGACGGATATTCAAACGCAAGCGGCTTGAAAAGAAGATCGTCGTTAAGGCATGCCTTCATGTATTCACTGTACAGGTATGGAATAAGGCTGTACCTTATCGAAATGATGTTTTTGAAATCTTCGGTATCACCGAATGCATAGCATTCCTGACGTCGAGTTCCGAGGGCACTGTGATCTCTCATAAGAGGTGTGAATATGCCGAAGGCAAGCCAGCGGAGAAGAAGATCCCTTGTGCAGTTGCTCCCAAAGCCGCCGAGGTCTGCGCCTGTGTAGATATATCCGCACATATTTAGCGAGGGCATCATTCTGATATTCATCAGAAGATGCGACCACCACGACTGATTATCGCCCGTCCATATGCCGCCGTAGCGGTGGCTTCCGATGTATGATGCGCGCGAGAAGAGAAGCACTCTCTTATCCGGTGCGATGCTTTCAAAGGCCTCTCCGGCGGCGCGGGTCATATATGCGCCGTAAAGGTTGTGTACCTTATCATGACGGACGATATTCCCGTCCATATTGTGATAAAAGCTTTCATAGTCTTTCCTGCGGTTTGAAAGATGCGTAAGCTTATCTGAAAGCTCAAAGAATTTGCCAGGATCATTCGTTTCAAAATCAAATTCCGAAAGATATTTCTTTGCTTCTTCGATACCTTCTTCGGTGTAGAACATCGCCGGCTCATTCATATCGTTCCAGAAGCCTTCAATGCCGCTGTCAATAAGCACCTTGTATTTTGAACCGAACCAGTTCCTTGCATTTGAATTCATAAAATCGGGGAAATGAGTTTTTCCCGGCCATACTCCCGCAACAAAATCCGTGCCGTCCTGGCGCTTGCAGAAGAACTGGTACTGCTTTCCCTCTTCATAAACATCGTAGCCGTCCTCGATCTTTACTCCGGCGTCGATTATCGGAACAAGGCGCACGCCCTGCTCCCTCATCTCCCTGACAAAAGCAGGAAAGTCCGGGAAACGCTCGTCGCTTGTGGTAAAGTCCTTGTAGCCCTCCATATAGTCTATATCCAGATATACGGCGTCAAGGGGTATGCCGTTTTCTCTGTGGCGGCGGACCACCTCGCGTATTTCATCCTCGTTCATATAGCTCCAGCGGCTCTGCTGGAAGCCGAAAGCCCACAGCGGAGCGATATAGCTCCTGCCGATCATTCCGCGGAACTGACGCACAACGTCATATGCGCTTTTTCCCTCTATTATGTAGGCGACAAAATCTTTCTCCGCCGGAGTTATGTTTAGCATATTTGTTGATGTAAAGCCGATATCAAACTTCACCTCACCGGGACTGTCGATAAAGATACCGACATTGACCATGCCGGAAATAACTATGAAGTTATGTGCACCGTAAAACGACTGCTTTTCTTCCGTCTGATTCGGGTCATCCGTACAGAAGGAGGTATAAACTCCTCCTCTTTTGTTAAGCCCTCTGTTTGCTTCGCCGAGACCGTAGACTACGTCATCATCGCTCATAGCGTAGCTGAGCATGATATTATCACCGAAGCTGATCTCGCTGAAATACTGGATCTCGCCCTCACCGGCTTCGATATCGCCGCCCACGACCGCATTGGTAGGTATCGGGTCTCCGTATACATATTTCTTTATCATTCTATACCTTCTTTCCGATTATCATAATCGTACTAATACTATAGAATAATTATACCACAAAAAATTACAAATTTCTACATTTATTTTACAATTTTGTAATAAATTTGTGCCCTGTAATGCATTATTATGCCTTATTTCTCAAGTGCGCGCACTTCTTATCACCTTCTTTCGCGAGTGCGCCTGCCCTGCGGCGCACTTTTATTTATAGTGTTTTTTCAGAGGTGGCGCGAGCTTTGCTCGCGCCACCTCTGAAAAAACAAATCTTAAAACAGCCCGGTCGTTGCGCAGCAACGGTCGGGCGGACGGGAAAGTGTTCAGGCGACAGCTCCGCCCCCGAAAACACTAAAAATAAGTGCGCTGCAAGGTAAGCGCACTTTTTAAAAAAGGTAAACAGCACTTGAATCATCACTGTCTGTAGTCCCAGTCCTCCTGACGTATGTATTCGATCATCTCATCACGGCCTTCGTTCGTCATGGGAAACGTGCGCTCGGAAACGATCTCATCCTTGCATAAGTCATAGCAATAGTCTGAATGCCAGATCACAACCTTCATGGATTCATCCGGAACATTAGGTATTATACGATAGTGGAAAAGATAGTGACATTCGGTATAGTCGTTATCATTCTGAAACCACATTATCTGCGGAAGCTGTTCGCATAGCATAGTATTCCCTCCGTATACGATTTCTTTTTTCATTTTATCACAGCTGCAGCAGGAATTCAACTATGCAGGAGCATTGTTTTCAGATGATAAGCCTGCCCCATCCGCCCGAACGTGCCTTCGGCGCGGTCGGGCGGCTAAAAATTTGTTTTTTCAGGGATGCCGGGCGCGAAGCGGCTGCACCCCTGAAAAAACACTATAAAAAAGTGCGCCGCAAGGTAGGCGTACCCCATGGGCATTTCCTGCGGGCACACTGAAAAAACAGGGGCTGCGAATAATTACGCAGTCCCCGAATAACGAAATATTAAAGTGCAGCCTTAGCCTGCTCTACAAGAGCTGTGAAAGCCTCGGGATCAGCGATAGCGATCTCGGAAAGCATCTTTCTGTTAAGAGTGATGCCGGCCTTCTTAAGACCGTTCATAAATGTAGAATAGTTGATGCCGTTAGCCTTGCAGCCTGAAGAGATACGGGTGATCCAGAGTCTTCTGAAATCTCTCTTTCTCTGCTTTCTGCCGATATATGCATAGTTGCCGCTCTTCATAACGGCTTCCTTAGCCATCTTGAAATGCTTGCTCTTAGCTCCCCAATAGCCCTTAGCGAGCTTCAGGATCTTTTTTCTTCTCTTGCGCGTAGCGAGCGCACCCTTTACACGTGCCATATTATATTACCTCCGATAATCTGAATATTAATCGACCTTTTCTTCCCTTGCTGTTATTATTTGTAAGGGATGAGCATCTTTACTGCTGCTACATTTGTCTTGTCGGCAGCAACGACCTTTCTCAGACCTCTCTTGCGCTTTCTTGTCTTCTTGTTGAGTATATGGGACTTGTTGGCATGCGCACGCATTACCTTACCGTTCTTTGAGAGCTTGAAACGCTTCTTGGCTCCGCTGTGTGTCTTGATCTTAGGCATTGTTATGTCCTCCTTGATTTTCTTTTTATTTGTTCGGCTTAGGTGCAAGGAACATAAGCATGTTACGTCCCTCAAGCTTTGCAGGCTTCTCCACAACGGCAAATTCCTGACAAGCATCGGCAAACTTTTTCATTATTTCAACGCCGAGTTCCGGATGACCCATTTCGCGTCCTCTGAAACGGATAGAAACCTTGACCTTGTCTCCGCTGTTGATAAAGCGCTGCGCATGGGTAAGCTTCGTGTTGAAATCGTGGGTATCTATGTTGAGTGAAAGCCTCACTTCCTTGATATCCACAATACGCTGGTTCTTTCTTGCTTCCTTTTCACGCTTAGCCTGCTCAAAACGGTATTTTCCGTAATCCATTATCTTACATACCGGCGGCTGAGCCTGAGGAGCGATCTTGACAAGATCCAGTTCTGCTTTTTCTGCCATTTCAAGCGCCTTTACGGACGGCATGATACCGAGCTGACTACCGTCGGCGCCTATTACGCGCACTTCCTTATCGCGAATTTCGTCGTTGATCTGAATATCCTGCTTGCTAATGTCAAAGCACCTCCAAAACAGATTAAAATAAAGCACGGGCAGTCACCGACCGTCCGTGCATCAACAGCATAGAATTACCCCGTGGGGAAAAACACTATTGACCCTCAGCGGACGTGACCTATGGGGTGAAAGCATAGCTTTACTTTGTTTTACTCTGGTAGTATAACACTTATGACAGTGATTGTCAAGATATTTTTTTGATATTGACAGATCCGCGTGCTGCGGTTGTCGTTTCGTGCTGTCGCACCGGAAAAACCAGCTTCATATGCATCTGTACGACTGATCGCCCGACCGTGCCTTCGGCACGACCGGGCTGCTAAAAATTTGTTTTTTCAGGAGGGTGTGAAATGATACACGGCTCCTTCGTTATAACAGCGTGCGCCCGTAGGAAGTGCCCTTGGGGTGCGCCTACCCTGCGGCGCACTTG
>CADCPT010000254.1 GCA_902803385.1 uncultured Ruminococcus sp. | reverse complement strand
GGGGCTGTCGCAAAATAAGGATTCTGATGGCAATCCCTTGAAACCAGTCAAGTGCGCCCGTAGGAAGTGCCCTTGGGGTGCGCCTACCTTGCGGCGCACTTTTTTATAGTGTTTTTTCAGCAGCCCGGTCGCGCCGAAGGCACGGTCGGGCGGATGGGGAAATGTTAATGCGACAGCCCCATCTGAAAAAACACTGTTTGAGTGAGTTCGCCGCAGGGTAGGCGAACAAAAATTATTAATCAAAGAAATCGCCCGGCACCCCTGAAAAAACACTGTTTATGTGATATTCTCCCTCATGCATCCCTGAGGATTGAATTTATTGTGTCATTAGTGTATAATCATTATTCAGAGAGCCTTATATCATCGGGAGGAGGGGAAAAATGAATACGCTGTCCGCATCTTCCGGCAGAGCTCCCGGTGCCTTCCGCACACGTCTGACATTATTTCTTTGTGATGAAGCGAATTTCCGCTTCGTTTATATCGCAGTAATGTTTTTTTCCTCCCTTTGCCTTGTGCGAGACCTGTTTTATATCGCTGCCGGTCTGTCACTTGTATGGGGGCTGTTTCTTTTTATCCGCAGCTATATTATTCGCGGCAGGTTTGCTTATATACGTCACCGCCGGGTCATATGTCTGTTTATGGGCTTCGCCCTTTTCAGCTGTATACTTCATATACAGGACAATTTTATCGTAAATCTTTATGTGCTGATATTTGAAAGCGTTTGCTTCTTTTTCTTTTTCGGCCTGCATGCAGGGCGCGGAAGGAACGCCTGCCGCAGAGAAGTCTGGCTTATTCTGGAATTCATAATCGCCGCCACAACTGTCGTCATGATCGGAGGCTTTGCGATGCTTGCGGTATATCCGCGCGGAACAACGGTTATGGGCGACCCGATCGCTATTTATGAAAACAGATTTGTAGGAATAATTTTCAATGCGAATGTAACGGGCTTTTATGCCGCTGCCGCTCTGATCGCGATAAATATAAACTTTGCCGCAAGAATTGCCCGCCGCAGCTTCACGCGCCGGCGCAAGCTGTACTATGCTTTCTGCGCGCTTATTGATCTGATAGCGCTTTTTCTTTCGGATTCCAATGATTCACTGCTGATGATAATGGTGTATGTATGCTTTGTTATAATGCATGCGCTTTTCAAGGGCTATAAGCCCGGCGTCCTCAGCACGCTTGCGCGCCTTGTCGCGCTTGCTCTTTCGGTGGTGCTTGTGTGTTACTGTGCGCTTGGCGCCAGGACAATGGTGCAGACCTCTGTTTCGGATATGCTCGGCAAGGCTTCGCCCGAATCCAAGATATCAACAGGTGTTGCTACGGAAGGCGCGGCTGTTCGTATCAGGCCCGATATGGAAAAGCGTACAAAATCGACGACCTTTGAGCATGAGAACACCAATCTTGACAGCGGCCGATTCGGCATATGGAGGCAGTCGGCGGCAATGTTCAAGGAAAATCCGCTTTTCGGTATCGGCAAGGGCAATATAGTGGAATACGGCAGACGCTACACCGGCGGACTCAAATATGACGATTTCCATAACGGCTTCCTTACGATACTTATAAGCTGCGGATTTGTCGGGCTTTCACTGTTTATGGTACTTACCGTAAGCGTTGCGAAAATGCTTATGAAGGCGATATTTCTCCACCGCAACGACAACCGCCGTGACGGAAGGGTTCTGCTGTATCTTACGGCATTCTGCTCCGCTTACTGCGTCTATTCTTTTTTTGAGGTAGCATTGCTTGCGGATATTTCTTACAGAGTAGTGTTTTTCTGGCTGCTGCTGGGTCTTGCGGTAAGCTATGCCGCATCCTATGAGCGCAGATCGCTTGTCACCGGTGAAAACCTCAGCCGCAGCAGCCGCAGCGTATATAGCTTCAGTATGTGGTCATAAGCGATCGTGTGGAGGTGTTCTTTTGAAAACGGAAAAACAGAAAAGGATCGCGGTCATAAATGATTTTTCAGGCTTCGGACGCTGTTCCCTGACAGTTTCCCTGCCGATAATATCCGCCGCAGGAATACAGTGCTGCGCCGTTCCTACTGCGGTGCTTTCCAATCATACAGGCTATGAGGATTATTTCTTTGATGATTACACTGATAAAATGGAAGCTTATTTTTCCAAATGGGAAAAGCTCGGTCTTACCTTTGACGGAATATATGTGGGATTTTTAGGCTCCTCGCGGCAGACAGAGATAGTTGAGCGCTTTATTGCGCGTTTTGCCGGAAAGGATACTGTTGTTATCACCGACCCGGTAATGGGCGACGACGGCAAAACCTATGCAACGCTTACGGCTGAGCATTGCCGCAGCCTGAAAAAGCTTGTCAGCATATCTGATATAATCACCCCGAACCTTACCGAAGCCTGCATACTTGCATCCTACCCTTACAATCCGCGCATCAGCGATGAATTTGAGCTTTTTCAGCTTGCCGGAAGGATAGCAAGGCTCGGCGGAGGAAGGGTCGTTATAACAGGTCTTGAAAAAGGAAATGATATAAGTAATTTCATATATGACAGCGACGGGGAACACCGCCTTATCAGCAACCGCAACGCAGGCTCGCGGCGCGCAGGAACGGGGGATGTTTTCAGCTCTATCATTGCCGCCGATGCGGTGCTGGGAATTCCACTTGAAGAGTCTGTAAAACGCGCCGCGGATTTTGTCGCAGAGGCAATAACGATAAGCGAGGCTCAGGGCGTTCCGGCGCAGGACGGCGTTTGCTTTGAATACCTTCTCGGCGAGCTTGCCGACAGCTACAGAAAAGAAAAATAGTAAATATCACTATTTAATCATCCGTTTTCGGACAGATATCCGCAAATTCGCAGAAATTACAAGATTGTATTGTAAAACCGCGCCGGTGTGTGATATTATATATTCGGAAAAAAATACTATCCGAAAGGAAATGAGATATGATGATCAGTCGAAGGGCGATAAGCGTATTCATGGCTGCGCTTGCAGCAGCTGCCATTATTTCGGCGCAGACTCTTATGGTTTATGCTGAGCCTGATGATTATACTGAGGATCCCGGTCAGACCTATCAGGATCCGACAGGCGATCCGCAGACGGAGGATCCGGGATATACAGATCCCCAGACGGAAGATCCTGATCCGGTTTATGAGGAGCCGTCGTACGATCAGCCCGGGCAGACGGAGGATTCCGACCAGCAGGGAGATGATGAACCCGTCTACAGTGAACCGGAGCAGTCGTATACAGAGCCTTCGGACGATACGCAAACCGATTATCCGACATATGATCCCGAGCCTCAGTATCCGGAGTATTATGTTCCGGAATCTCCCTACAACGAAACGCCGAATTACGAAAACACCTGGGAGCAGCCCTATCAGATAAACCCTGAAACAGCCACATCTCAGCTCAGTACCGATGTTTCGGTCGATACCTCGGAAATGACCAAGGCGGACTGGGAGCAGCTGCAGAAATCGCTTGTTACAGATCCCGGCAATACAGCAAAGGCGAATCTGGACGCCAAGGATTTTGCGGAGATAAAAAAGACAAAGGACGACGGCAACTCACAAAACGATAACTGGATATTCCTCGCTATAGGTCTGCCGATGACGCTTCTGGGCGCAGTTCTTATGGCGGCGGTTATAATTATAAGCATCAGGAATTCAGAGATCGGCAAGGCGGATGCAGCAATTGCAGCCCACACTGCGCCGAAGCGCACGGCGCCCGCATCAAAGCCGCAGGCAAATGCGCGCAGCACAGCTGCTATCAAGACAGAGAGACCGGCAGCAAAAAAAGCGGCTCTCTCCACCGAAAAGCCAAAACCGGACGCTGAGACCAAGACTGACAAATAGGGAGTTGTATGCTGCAAAGCAGCATGTTTTAAACAAGGAGCTAAGCTCCAACAAGCTTGCTTGATTGGAGCGAGCGACGCAGTCAACAGACGTCGGGGAGCTTTAGCTCCTGCAGGCGTCGGTGGTGGATTTTAACCCACCACCGATGGACGTATGGCACCCGCCGCCTATAGAGGCGGGGGACATCGACGTTTGTTATATAGATAAACTTCGTTTGCTCAAAAACAAAGAATCGGAGGAAATGAAATGGAAAAAACAGAACTTCTGGAGCTTCAGAAAACGGCCTGCAAGGTCAGGCTGTGGACTATCGAAGGCGTTTTCAACGCCAAGTCCGGACATCCCGGCGGATCTCTTTCTGCTGCGGATATCATGACCTACCTTTACTTCAGGGAAATGAAGATCGACCCCAAGGATCCGAAGGATCCTGACCGTGACCGCTTTGTGCTTTCAAAGGGACATTGTGCTCCGGCGCTTTATGCAGCGCTTGCACTCAGGGGTTATTTCTCCACAGAGGAGATCAAGGTGCTTCGCCACATAGGCGCTATGCTGCAGGGACATCCCGATATGAAGGGCACTCCCGGCGTTGATATGAGCTCAGGCTCTCTGGGTCAGGGCATTTCCGCTGCATGCGGAATGGCTCTTGCAGGCAAGCTTGACGGCAAGGATTACCGCGTGTATTCCATGCTCGGCGACGGTGAATGCGAGGAAGGTCAGGTATGGGAGGCTGCAATGTTCGCAAGCCACTATAAGCTCGATAACCTCTGTGCTGTCGTTGATTACAACGGACTTCAGATAGACGGCACAGTCAAGGATGTTGCCGGCCTTGAAAACCTTAAGGGCAAGTTCGAGGCATTCGGCTTTGAGGTAACTGAGATAGACGGTAACGACTTTGAGCAGATCGAAGCTGCCTTTGAGAAGGCAAAGACTGTTAAAGGCAAGCCGTTTGCCATCATAGCAAAGACCGTTAAGGGCAAGGGCGTTTCATATATGGAAAATGCAGTCGGCTGGCACGGAAAGGCTCCTAATGCCGATGAATACAAGATCGCAATGGACGAGCTCAATGCTCAGCTTAATGCAATGGAGGCGTAATCATGGCAGAAACAAAAAAGATCGCAACAAGAGAAAGCTTTGGTATGGCGCTTTGCGAGCTGGCTAAGGAGCACGATGATATAGTTGTTCTGGACGCTGACCTTGCAGCAGCTACCAAAACAGAAATTTTCAAGAAGGCATATCCCGACCGTTTCTTTGACTGCGGCATTTCAGAAGCAAACATGATCGGCGCCGCTGCCGGTCTTGCTACTGCAGGCAAGGTACCGTTTGCAGCTTCATTTGCTATGTTCTCAACAGGCAGAGCATATGAGCAGATCAGAAATTCTGTCGGCTATCCTCACCTCAATGTTAAGATCGCAGGCTCTCACGCCGGAATAACTGTAGGCGAGGACGGTGCAACACACCAGTGCTGCGAGGATCTTGCCCTTATGAGAACGATTCCCGGAATGGTAGTTCTCAACCCTGCAGACCACTATGAAATGGTCGAGGCTACAAAGGCTGCCTATGCATACAACGGCCCGGTATATATCCGTCTCGGCAGACTTGCCATCGAAAGCTTCAACGATCCGGATACCTATAAGTTCGAGCTGGGCAAGGGTATTACCCTTGAAGACGGCGATGATGTTACCGTTATCGCAACAGGTCTTGTCGTTAACGAAGCACTGAAGGCTGTACGCGCACTTAAGGACAAGGGCGTTAATGCAAGGCTTATCAATATGCACACCATCAAGCCCATTGACAAGGACATTATCGTTAAGGCTGCGAAGGAGACCGGAAGGATAATCACTGTTGAAGAGCACAACATCATCGGCGGTCTCGGCGAGGCTGTTGCTGCTGTAACTGCTGAGCTTTGTCCGGTAAAGGTCAACAGGATAGGCATCGAGGATGTTTACGGTCACAGCGGCCCGGCGCTCGGACTGCTTGCCGAGTTCGGCCTTGATGCAGAAGGACTTGAAAAGAAAATTCTTTCTATAATTAACGATTAAGGTTCGCTGCGGCGCACTTCTATTAGTATTAAATGGGGCTGTGAAATAATTCACGGCTCCTTCGCTATACAAAGTGCGCCCGAAGGAAGTGCCCCCCGGTGCGCCTACCTTGCGGCGCACT
>CADCPT010000253.1 GCA_902803385.1 uncultured Ruminococcus sp. | reverse complement strand
TTTGAGATAACGCCTGCGGCGCTGTCCCCATACGCCGATGTTATACTCCGGCTGTTCCGGAATTTTAAGATTCGGAAGCAAGTAGTCCCCCTTCTGGCTGTAAGTACCGCCAAGCTGTTCAAAAATAGTTTTCTTTTCCATAACAGGCTCCTTTCGTGATAACGATTTCAACAGTTTGGATGAATATTAAACTCCTTTCCTACAACTGCATTTCAGTTTACCACAAATGAGCCGCAGTCATATGTACTAAGGTAGTAGAAACTACCCTTTACATAATAGCTCTTGATGCCTGTTATCGGCTGGGTCTGCATACATACGGTCGCTCAGATCTTCACCTGGTTCCAGAGCTTTATCCCGTGGATCGCTCTTGCACTTCTCCTATATATCGGAGGCAAAATGCTTATTGAGGGTCTCAGAAAGGACGAGCAGAAGGAAGAAAACAAAAGGCTCGGAAAAAGAGGTCTGCTTCTTCAGGGGATCGCCACATCCATAGACGCTCTGTCCGTCGGTTTCACTATAGCTGATTATGACTGGAAGAGTGCATTGGGCGAATCACTTATCATAGGTGTTGTAACTGCCCTGATATGTGTTGCAGGTCTTTATATCGGAAGAAAATTCGGCACAAAGCTTGCAGGAAAAGCTTCCATTCTGGGCGGCTTTATTCTGATAGCGATCGGTCTTGAAATTTTTATAAAAGGTGTTTTCTTCTAAAGATCTGAGCATTTTGATATTCAAGGGACTGTTCTGAAAATGCCGGCTTTCATTCATGTGGCGTTAAACCATCATGTTGGTCTGTCGCAAAATAAGGATTCTGACTGCACCCCTTGAAATCAGCCACGTGCGCCCGTAGGAAGTGCCCCTTAGTGCGCCTACCCTGCGGCGCAAATTTCTTCATTGTTTTTGATCTCCGCTTTTATTCCTTTCTGCTTCCGTCCTGCTTTTTCCGGAAATACAATAATGCAGTAATTGAAGATACGAACAGAACAACAGCAGTGACCGCTTCCGCGGCAGTCGGAGCATCGCCTGTTTTCGGGGTATCCGTTTCTGTATCACGGTTTTCGTCGTGGGATACTGTCGGATCCTGCTTGTCGGGAACGGAGGAACCGGAATTCTGAGTTTTGGAGTTTTCAGACCCGGAGCTCTCAGGTTCTGAGACTTCAGGCTCTGAGCTTTCGGGATCTGAAGTTTCCTGTCCGGATTCCTCAGACTTTTCAGATGATTCTGATTGATCGGTGATCTTTATTCTCCCCTGTCCGCCGGGTGCTCTGTATTCCTCGGGAACAGCACCACCAAGATCTACCGTAAGATATTCTGATAACACATCAATATCCAGAGCCTGATCGTCTTTATAGCTCTCACATTTTCCCGTCAGGATGTATCCGTCACCGCCCAGCTTCAGCAAAAAATCAATACTTGCTACAGTATAGGTTTTTCCGGGGTCAAGCGGCTCCCCTCCTACAGTCACATTTTTTACCCTGTATTCACCGCTGACACCTGTGAATATGCCGTAATCATCCACAGTAACGGTACTTTCAATGTCTTTGTCTATCGTATATTCAAGGCCTGATACACTGAGAAAACTGCCTGATTCGACCGGATAGAGCATTGATGAAAACTCAAGGAAATCAAGTATCTGCTGACCTGTAGCTTTTACGGAGCAAAGGGTATTTCCAAACGGCAGAACATCAAGCATTGTGCCATATGTGATATTCCCCTCGGGAATAGATGCTCTCAGTCCGCCGCCGTTTATCAGGCCTATATCCGAGCCATAATGATTGCGGATAGAATCGGCAACCAGATCACCCAGATTGGTCTCGCCGTTGCGCACCCTGCGCTCTTTTGTTTCCGGATCACAGTCATAAAGCGTAAAATTTGCATGTCCGATCACCGTATTGGTTATTATGTCAAAGTCAGACTGCAGCTCGTTTATCTTATTGTTTACCGCAGCATCCACATTCCTTCCCTGTCTGTCATCGGCTTTTTTCCATGTATCCTCCCCTATTCCCGAATCGCTGTCCGGTTCGGGAACAATGTCAACAAGCTCTGTATTTATCCTGCCGTCAGGGGTAATGGTCAGTTTACCGATATTCTGGAGCTTCGTACCCGTCTGGGTTATCCTTACTTCCTCCCCGTTCTTGTTTTTAACGATAAGCTCCGGTGTAGTCTCGTGAGAATGACCGTCAACTATCACATCTATACCCTCTGTGTTTTCTGCAACAGACAGAGAGCTCCATCTTTCCACTACCTCTGTTTCTCCCAGATGTCCGAGGAGAATAACATAATCGGCGCCGTCATTTCTGACCTTATCTACATTTTCCTGTATCGTGTCGTAAAGATCCGTCCCATGCTCGCCGAAGCTGTATATATATTCGCCGTCTTCGTTCTGAAAATATACCGGTTTTGAACCGCTTAGTGTATCCGGTGTAGTAGCGCCTATAAATGCCACCTGCGTCTCTCCGAAGTCTATCACTTTATATGGCTCGAAAAGAAATTCATTTGTTTCAAGGCTTCTGAAGTTACAGCAGATATAACCGCAATCAAGCTCATCTGCTCTTTGCTGAAGTGTTGGTATGCTGTAATCAAACTCATGATTTCCGAGCGATGCGACATCGTAGTGTACGGCATTCATCAGCTCAGTTATGTAGGCGCCATTGGTCATGGTACCTATCATTCCACCCTGAAGGGAATCGCCTGCATCCACAAGCAGAACATGCTCATATTCCTCTTCCATCTCACGCTTGTAAAGCGCAAGTCCGTCATAGCCTATGTAGTCTGTAACTCCGCAGTGAACATCATTGGTATAAAGTATCACAATGTCATCCTCTTTTTGCTTCTCAGCCAGAACACCGAACGAACAGCAGCTCGCAGCAATGATCGCAGCTGTTGTAACAGAGATCAATCTTTTCAAGCATATCACCTTTTTCTGTTGTAGACTTTATCTCCTTTGCTATTCTATCATTTTCTTCACCGTATTTCAATAACCTGAGTTAAAATCAAAGAAACATAATACGTTCCTTTCTCGCTGACGGGATTATATATATAATTGCGGAATGATCCGCATTCTGTACGACTGATCGCCCGACCGTGCCTTCGGCGCGACCGGGCTGCTAAAAATTTGTTTTTTCCAGGGGGGCACTTCCTACGGGCGCAATTGGCTGGTTTCAAGGGATTGCCGTCAGAATCCTTATTTTGCGACCGCCCCCTCTGAAAAAACGCTTTTATCCGAAAGCAATGGTGCGTGAAACATAGCATTCATATGTTTATATGCCGGACTTTTATTCCTCACAGGTATTTACAATATAGATAGTATATAGTATAATAGTGGTAACATTTTAGTAATATTCACAATATATTATTATCATCATTTATCCGGGAAAATACAACACAAAAAATCACAGAAAGGATGCGGCAAATATGATCAAGAAGATCGCTATAGGATTGCTTGCGTTTTTAAACTTTGCATTGCTGATAACGATAGTAATATCGGTCCTGACAGGCTGGCATTTTCGCACAACACCCTCGGAAAACAACAGGATCATAGCCGAAAGCTCATCAGATCCTACTGCTTCACAGGAGAATGGTAAAACTGGCCATGAATCCGATGATGACGACGATGACGATGATGACTACAGTGAATACTCATATGATGATGACGGAGACGAATATGACGCCGATAATGATTTTGTTGCCGATGTAACTGCGGAAAGTATTCCGGATGAAGATGATCTTTTGGAATATGGTCATGCTCTCCGTGGCTGCGGCAGAGCAAAAGCACAGCCTCATATTGCACCTGCTGAGGAGCATGGCATTGAAGAACTTGAAAAAGCGATAGAAAGGGCTTTGAAAGGGTGATGCTATGGATAAGATAATATCAATATTAAACGAGATCGGACTGCCCTACG
>CADCPT010000252.1 GCA_902803385.1 uncultured Ruminococcus sp. | reverse complement strand
TGAAAAAACTAAATAATAATAGCCAGGTCGTGCCGAAGGCGCGGTCTGGCGGTGGTTTGCACGAAACGACAGCGCGATCTGACACCGACGGCACGCCAGTCGGATGGTGCCTTTCAGCATAATAAAAGCCGCCGGGAGCGCAGGTACACCGGCGAGGTATTGTCATCCGGCATAAAATATGATATATTATTACATGCGGATGTTTTCCGTTCATATGAAAGGGTGGTATTCTGTGGGTGTGATTCTTGATGCGGCAGTCGTCATAATTCTTATCGTTTTCATTGTTGACGGATATAAAAGAGGGCTGGTAAATGCGGTTGTCAGAATGCTTTGCTCCCTGCTTTCTGCTATAGGGTCAATTGTGATATCTTCCTTCGGGGCAGTGTTCGTATATAATATGTTTGTAAAGGAAAGAGTCGTGGATTCTATCGGAAAAGCTATCCCGGCTGCACTTGAAAATACTGCGCTGAAAAATCCTGCTGAGGTCTATAGCTCGCTGCCGGATTATATAAAAAACTGCATGTCACTTATGGGTATCAGCCAGAATGAACTGGTCAGGGCTCTCGGTGATACAACACTTACGGCTGCATCTGCAGTCGAAAGTCTTATTCGTCCCATACTTGTTACAGCGGTAATGGTAGCCTGCTCTCTTCTGCTTTTTATTGCGATAGACGCTGTTGCGCTGCTGCTTACAAAATCGCTTACAACTGCCGTATCGCTTTCCGATCTCAGCACAACAAACAAGATATGCGGCGCACTGCTCGGAATAATACAGGCTGCCGTTATGGTGCTGATTATGTCTCTGCTGATATATGCCGCCCTCGTAGCTCTCCCGGCGGAAAATGCGTCAAGGCTCAGTGAGGGAATAGATAATACCTTTGTTTTTAAATATGTTCATCAACTGAATATACCTGCAAAGGTAATGACATTTTTCGGTGTGAGCGGGTTATGATACATAACATAAATATTATTCAGTAGAATAATAAGTAAGAAAAATCGAACAAAAAGGAATGAAAAGCGTTTTCTTTTTCGTATAAAACTCACCTATATTCAAATAGTGCTTGCTACAAAAAGAGAAACGTGTTAAAATAGTAGCGTTAGTTCTTCTAAAGGAAAGGAGAAATGTCAGATATGATGCTGTGTGCAAAATGCAATCAGAGACCGGCTGTGGTTTTTATTTCTAATACTGCAGATGCTTCCAGCACGGTGGGTTACTGTCTTGTTTGTGCGAAGGAAATGGGCATAAAGCCCGTAACTGATATTATGGAAAAAATGGGCATATCGGAGGATGATCTTGCTAATCTGCAGGATCAGGTCAACGAGCTTATAGATTCAGGCGCACTTGAGGATGCCGAAGGATATGAAGAAGGCGAAGAGGGCGACGGAGACGATGATGATTTCAGCAGAGGCGGTGCCCCGGCGTTCCCTCCTCTTTTCAAGAATTTGTTTTCATCAAAGTCACCTGCCGATAAGCTCGACGACAAGGAAAAGAAAAAGAGCGAAGGTCAGACAGGGGCTTCCAAGTCCTCTAAAAATGACCAGCAGAAGCGCAGAAAGGGCAGAAAGCACCTTGACGCTTATTGTACAGACCTTACCCAGCGCGCCCGTGACGGCGAGCTTGACCGCATTATCGGCAGAGATCAGGAAATAGACAGGGTCATCCAGATCCTTTCGCGCCGTACCAAAAACAATCCCTGCCTCATAGGTGAGCCGGGCGTCGGCAAGACCGCTATTGCTGAGGGTCTTGCACTTAAGATAGCTTCGGGTGATGTTCCGTTCAGACTTCAGGACAAAGAGATACAGCTTCTTGACCTCACATCACTTGTCGCAGGCACTCAGTTCAGAGGTCAGTTTGAAAGCAGAATAAAGGGTCTTATCGCAGAAGTCAAGGAAGCAGGGAATATAATCCTGTTCATTGACGAGGTACACACTCTTGTGGGCGCAGGCGAATCCGAAGGCTCGATGAATGCCGCAAATATCCTGAAGCCTGCTCTTTCCAGAGGCGAGATACAGGTAATAGGCGCTACTACCTTCAATGAATACCGCAAATTCATCGAAAAGGATGCCGCCCTTGAAAGACGTTTCCAGCCTGTAAAGGTAGGCGAGCCTTCCATACAGGATACAATAGAGGTGCTTCTCGGCGTAAAGGGCTATTATGAAGACTATCACCGCGTAAAGATGTCCGACGCAATAGTCAGGACGACCGTTGTTCTTTCGGAAAGATATATCACCGATCGTTTCCTTCCCGACAAGGCTATAGATCTTCTTGATGAATCCTGTACGCATGCCTCCCTGAGAAACAAGGAGCTCGAAAAGTACGATACATCCAAAGCAAAGATAGATATCCTTAAGGCCAAGGAGGACACCCTCAGAGGCGAGGAAAATATAGACTATGAAAAGCTTGCAACCGTTCAGTACGATATCGCAAAGCTTGAAAAGGAGCTTGCTGATGTTGATGAAAGCAAGCTTACCGCTGAAGTCACGGAAGAGGATATCGCGCATGTCATAGAGCTGTGGACAGGCATACCTGCATCCAAGGTACAGGAGAACGAGCTTCATAAGCTTGCCGATCTTGAGGATAAGCTCAGATCACAGGTAATAGGTCAGGACGAGGCAGTAAAGGCTCTTGCCGCTGCCGTAAAGCGCAGCAGGGTACAGATAAGCCCCCGCCGCAGACCTGCATCCTTTATCTTTGTCGGACCTACAGGCGTAGGAAAGACGGAGC
>CADCPT010000251.1 GCA_902803385.1 uncultured Ruminococcus sp. | reverse complement strand
TCACAGGCATGCGAAGCAATGGAGATGGGAGCTGCCGCTATAATGGCAAACACCGCACTTGCAACAGCCGGCGATCTTCCGCTGATGGCATCTGCTTTCAATCATGCGATAAAGGCAGGCAGAGAGGCATATCTTGCAAAGCCGGGACGTGTTCTGACAAGGGGAGCATCTGCGTCAGATCCGCTTACAGGCTTTCTCAGGAACTGAGGTGAGGTCTTGATGGAAAACAGCTTTTTTATAGACAGCGAGAAGCTTTCTCCTGCCGCACTTGAGAAAAAGCACAGACTTGAGACCGACCCTTCATCAAGGACCGACCATATGAAATATATGGAGGGCATGGAAATAATCGAGTCGGACATCTGTGAAAAAGTAATGTCGCAGGTGAGGGAATATGATTACAACAGATATACAGCCCGTGATGTAATAGCGGCTCTTGAGCATGAGACCTGCAGCATCGAGGACTTCAAAGCCCTGCTTTCACCTGCGGCAGAGCCTTATCTTGAACGCATGGCGCAGAAAGCCAAGGCGGAGACAAGCAAGCATTTCGGAAATACGGTATATCTTTTCACTCCTCTTTATATCGCTAACTATTGCGAGAATTACTGCGTATACTGCGGTTTTAACTGTTATAACGATATACGCAGAATGAAGCTTAACGCTGAGCAGATAGACAAGGAAATGAAGGTCATTGCCGATTCGGGCATGGAGGAGATACTTCTGCTCACCGGTGAAAGCCGTTCAAAGAGCAGTATTGAATACATCGGAGAAGCATGCCGGCTTGCCCGTAAGTATTTCAGAATGGTAGGTCTTGAGATCTATCCCGTAAACACTGACGAATACCGTTATCTCCACGAATGCGGGGCGGATTATGTAACGGTATTTCAGGAAACGTATGATTCCGATAAATATGAGACGCTTCATCTTTTAGGTCATAAAAGGGTATGGCCGTACCGTTTTGATGCACAGGAAAGAGCGCTCAGGGGCGGAATGCGCGGAGCAGGATTTTCCGCACTTTTAGGCCTGTCGGATTTCAGAAAGGATGCGCTTGCGAGTGCAATGCACGTTTATTATCTGCAAAGGAAATATCCTCATGCGGAGATGTCGCTTTCCTGTCCGAGACTCAGACCTATAATAAATAACGACAAGATCAATCCTCTTGACGTTCACGAGACACAGCTTTGTCAGGTGCTTTGCGCATACCGCATTTTTATGCCGTTTGTCGGAATAACCGTTTCTTCAAGGGAGAGCGAATCCTTCAGAAACGGCATAGTCAAGATAGCCGCAACGAAAATATCCGCCGGAGTATCTACGGGTATAGGCGACCACGAAAGCAAATACAGCGGAAAGGAGTCTGACGGGGCGGAGGGCGATGAGCAGTTTGAAATTGCCGATGACAGAAGCCTTGATAAGATGTATGAGGATATGTCGGCGGAAGGCTTGCAGCCCGTCCTGAATGATTATCTTTATGTCTGAGATCATTTGCATAACGAACAGAGCATTGTGTGATGAGCATTTTACTGAAAAGATGAAGACTGTTATCTCAGCACATCCGGACAGGATTATTCTTCGTGAAAAGGATATGAGCGAGAGCGGATACAAGGAACTTGCGGGAAAGCTTGCCGCATTTTGTCTTGAACACAACGTCAGGTATACTCTTCATACATTTTACAGGACGGCTCGTGAAATGAATATAAAAAGCATTCACCTTCCGCTTCATATACTGCGGAGCATGACGGACGAAGATAAAAGCTTTTTTGAGGAAATAGGCACGTCCTGTCACAGCACAGAGGATGCATTGCAGGCGCAGGAGCTTGGAGCAGCTTATATTATTGCAGGACATATTTTTGAAACCGATTGTAAGGCCGGTCTGCCGGGCAGAGGACTTGAATTTCTCCGCAAGGTAAAAAACAGTGTCAGCATACCTGTATATGCTGTCGGGGGTATATCCGCAGAAAATGCGGCTGAAGTTATCTCCGCAGGCGCAGACGGTATATGCATTATGAGCGGCTTTATGAAGTGCATTGAGCCTTCACGGCTCATTTCTGAATTAAGGGAGGCGGAGCAGAAAAATGGATAAAAATACCTTATTGCTTTATGCTATTACCGACAGCGGCTGTATAGGCGGAAGAGATTTTTTTGAGGAAGCCGAAAATGCGCTTAAAGGCGGAGTTACGATACTCCAGCTCCGTGAAAAGGGTCTTTCCGAGGATGAGCTTACAGCAAAGGCAAAAAGGCTGAAAGCTGTCTGCCGTAAATATAATGTTCCGCTTATAGTAAACGACAGTGTACGGGCGGCAATAGAAAGCGGTGCTGACGGCGTTCACGTCGGTGCGGACGATATGAATGTAGCCGAAATACGCCGCATAGCAGGCGACGGTTTTATCATAGGAGCAACCGCAAAAACGCCGGAACAGGCAATGAATGCACAGGCAAACGGTGCGGATTATCTTGGCTGCGGGGCGCTGTTCACATCGTCTACGAAGCAGGATGCAAAACCGATGACCGTTGATACTTTGAAAAAGATCACCTCGTCAGTAAGCATTCCGGTTGTTGCCATAGGCGGTCTTACCTATGAAAATATCGGTATCATAAAGGGCAGCGGCGTATCCGGAGCAGCGGTAGTATCCGCTGTTTTTGCCGAGGATGATATAAAGGCGGCGGCAGAAAAAATAAAGAAAAAGCTGTCGGGCATACTGAATGATACTTGTACAGAATAAAAAGCAAAACAAGCGGCAGATCGGGGACACCACTTTTTGTCGCTATATAAAAATAATGCGTTTTTGAAAGGAGTCTGTTTATGAAAACAGCATTATCGATCGCAGGGAGCGATTCCTGCGGAGGCGCCGGTATTCAAGCAGATATCAAAACTATCACCCTGAACGGAGTGTATGCGATGAGTGCAATAACTGCGCTCACGGCACAGAATACGACAGGGGTGCGTGCCGTATGCGAGGTTTCACCGGAATTTCTCGGGCAGCAGATAGATGCGGTTTTTGAAGATATCAGACCTGATGCCGTAAAAATAGGTATGGTATCCTCATCGGCGCTTATTGAGATGATAGCGGAAAGACTGACTTTTTATAAAGCGGAGAATATTGTTGTAGATCCTGTAATGGTTGCAACGAGCGGCGCAAGACTTATCGCAGAGGATGCCGTACAGGCTCTCAAGGAAAAGCTTCTGCCGATAGCGAGTGTGATAACGCCGAATATACCCGAAGCACAGGTGCTTGCAGAAATGACAATAACCGACCGTGACAGTATGTCGTGTGCTGCGGCGGCTATTGACAAACGTTACAGTGCGGCTGTGCTTGTAAAGGGAGGACACAGTATCAGTGAT
>CADCPT010000250.1 GCA_902803385.1 uncultured Ruminococcus sp. | reverse complement strand
CCACCGCCAGACCGCGCCTTCGGCACGACCTGGCTATTATTATTTAGTTTTTTCAGAGGTGCCAGGCGCAAAGCGCCTGGCACCTCTAAAAAAAACAATGTTTAAGTAAGTTCGCCGCAAGGTAGGCGAACGGGGGGGCATTATAGCACTATATTCCGCTTTGGCGCAGCCAAAGCGAACGACAATTGCTCATTACTCATTGCTCCTTTCTCATCAGCAAAGCGCCCGGCACCCCTGAGAAAACAAATTTTAAATAGCGCGGTCGGGCGGTTGCAAACCTCATCCGTCACGGTTGCGCCGTGCCACCTCTGAAAAAACACTATAATATGATTGCTTTGCCGCGGCGACTGACTATGGAATACTCAGAACAGAGCGGGCGGAGTGAGCGACAGCTCGATCTGACACCGGCGGCACGCCGGCGCCGCAGGGCAGGCGCACCCTATTCTGTTTCCCGGAAGCTCATTTCTTTATGAAACAGTAATGACATATGTATCAAAAATGAGGTTTTATTTTTGTTAATAAAAAACAGCATAAAAACCTTGCAATTTTTTAGCTCATAATATATAATTAGAGACACAAGGTGACACATTTTGAGAGTTTGTGGTGGAAATTGGGGTATCAAAGTAGTATTTTGGACTATTTGATGTCAGATCGAGGGTAATTGTATGTTGATCGGTACTTTTCAACATAATATCGACCCAAAGGGAAGGGTGATAATCCCGGCTAAGTTCAGAGAAGAGCTTGGCGACCTTTTTTATGCCACAAAGGGTCTTGATACCGCAAACGTTACCATCTATTCAAAGGAAGACTGGGAAGAGCTGGGAAGAAAGATAGCGTCTTTTCCGGCTTCCAAAACGGCAGTTCTTCAGCGTGTGCTTTTTGCTCCGGCTGCTGCACTTGAACCGGATAAGCAGGGCAGGGTCCTCCTTCCGCAGAACCTCCGCGATTATGCCGGACTCGACAAGGATGTTGTGGTCAACGGCGTGGGCACTAAGGTAGAGATCTGGGACAAGGCGAGATGGGATGAATATGAGTCTCAGCTTCCTGCAAACGAAGCCTTTGAGATACTTAGCGAGCTGGGCATCTGACGGTGGGCATAATGGAGTTTTCACATATACCGGTCATTCTTGAAAAGACCATAGAGTCTCTGGCGGTGCGCCCGGACGGTATTTATCTGGACGGCACAGCAGGAGGGGGAGGACATTCCTCCGAAATACTTAAAAGACTTGGGGATAACGGCAGGCTTATCTGCGTGGATCAGGATCCCTCGGCAATAGAAGTGCTGAATGAGCGCTTCGGGGGCGACAGCAGGGTCAGCATTGTAAGATCCAATTTTTCGGAGATACCCGGAATAACCGAAGAACTCGGTATAAACGGGCTTGACGGAGTCCTTCTTGATATAGGCGTATCGTCACATCAGCTTGACTGCGCCGAGCGCGGCTTTTCATATCATACGGACGCGCCTCTTGATATGAGAATGAGCCAGAGCGGACGTACTGCAGCGGATCTTGTGAATGAGCTGAGCTTCAATGAGCTTGTGCGCATACTCAGCTGCTACGGCGAAGAAAAATATGCAAAGAATATCGCAAGGGCTATAGAAAGAGAAAGGGCAGCAGCGCCCATAACTACAACGCTGCAGCTTGCAGAGATAGTAAAATCGGCTTATCCTGCGGCAAAGAGGCATGACAAGCATCCGGCGCGCAAGACCTTTCAGGCGCTGCGCATAGCAGTGAACGGTGAGCTCGACAGGCTTTCGGAAGGGCTTGACGGTGCGTTTGCATCGCTTAAAACAGGGGGAAGGCTTTCGGTGATAACCTTCCACTCTCTTGAAGACAGAATGGTAAAGCAGCGTATGGCTCACTGGTGTGAGGGCTGCATATGCCCGAAGGATTTTCCGGTATGCGTATGCGGAAGGAAGCCGTCGGGAAGGCTCATCCTCAGGAAGCCTGTGGAGGCCGACGAAAACGAACAAAAAGAAAATCCCCGCAGCAGAAGCGCCAAGCTTCGCTGCTGTGAGAGGATAAACTTGACTATATACTGATTTATCCGCAAGCGGATAGAGCATCGGAAGGGAAGCATCAGCAGTGGGGTTTGACAACGGAAGCGAAGCGTACGATCTTTCGCTTTTTGAAGAGACAGCCGGGATATCCATGTCTTCGGCAGAAAAAAGATCGAAAAAAAGAAAAAAGAGCGGCAAGATAATAAGCATCAGCAAGGGAAGCTCTGCGAAAGCACAGCGCAGGAAGAAAAACCCTCTGATGATATTCAGTGTTACCCTTCTGACTGTTCTTGTTGCGGCTGTCGCTATCACTATCGTGCAGTTCAATGCAGAGCTGAACGAGGTAAACGACATGATACAGCAGGAGAATGCAAGGCTCGGTGAGCTTCAGAATGAGCAGGCTCAGTACCGCCTGACTATAGACAGCTTTATGACGGACGATTTTGTAAGGGACTATGCCGAAACAAAGCTTGGAATGGTGCCTGCCGGAAATGCGCAGAAGAGGTTCATTTCTCTTTCGGACGGAGACAAGGGCGAGATCCTCAGCGATGAAACGACGAGCAATGTATTCACTGCGATGATGGATGCCTTCAGCGGAGCATTCTTGTGATCGTCCGCAGCCGCTGTACTATTATTGATAAATTCAAAATATTATGTATACAGGGGTGTGGCTTTATAAGGCAACATTGCATGACTTCGTGCGGTGTTGCCTTATAGGCACAAATAGGAGAAAAAGAGAGGAGACCATGAAATATGGCAAAAAAGGGAGCGACCGCTACATTGATGACCAGAGCGAGCATAGTGCTGGTGCTTATCCTTACCATCGGCTTCGGAACAGTTGTTCTCAGGCTTGGTTATCTTCAGACGATCAAGGCGGAGGATCTTCAGCAGAGGGCAGTGGCACAGCAGCTGAGAGATACGACCGTTTCAGCTAAAAGGGGCAGTATTTACGATTCAAACGGAAACATACTCGCCCAGAGCATTTCCGTGTGGGATGTTATCATGGCTCCGGCTGAGTTTGAAAAGGATGATCTTAAATCGAGAGAGATCGTGGCTGAGGGACTTGCCGAAATACTCGGACTTGACAAAAACGATATCCTCGAGAGGACATACAATACAGAATCATACTATGAGGTACTGAAAAGAAAGGTCGATGTAGAAACAAAAAACGAGCTTCTTGAATTCCGCAAGAAAATATACGAGGAAAACGATATATCCGGCGTAATAAATCTTGTTGAGAACTATAAGCGTTTTTACACACACGACAATTTTGCAGGTTCCATACTCGGTTTTACGGGAACGGACGGAAACGGACTTGCAGGCGTGGAATACCAGTATGACGAAGAGCTGAGCGGAGATGCAGGTAGGATAGTTGTCGTACAGGACGCAAGAAACCAGCCTATGCCGTATCAGTATGAAAAGAAAATAGAAGCGTCGGACGGAAACAATATCGTTCTGACCATCGACGAGAACATCCAGAGCATAATGGAAAAATACGTTCGCCAGACCCTGCAGGAGTTCAAGGTAAAGAACAGGGGATGCGCGATAATGATGAATGTCAAGACCGGAGCAATACTTGGCTTCGCCTGTGAGGAATCCTATAACAATAACGACCCCTTTACAGTAGCGAGCAAGGAGAAGCAGGAGGAAATAGACAAGCTGCCCGAAAATGAGCAGGCTGCCGCAGAAAGCGCCGCACTTTCTGCCCAGTGGAGAAACAAGGGCGTCAGCGACACCTATATCCCCGGCTCAGTATTCAAAATGGTAACGGCGTCCGCTGTGCTTTCGGAGGGACTGAACGAAAACAACAAGCACTATGAATGTCACGGCGCATACGTTCCCTTTGACGGTGCCGGAAGCATTGCCTGCTGGGATTCCTCGGGTCATGGCTCCCAGACACTTGAAGAGGCTCTGTGTAATTCCTGCAACCCGGCATTCATGCAGATGGGCTTCCAGCTCGGAAGAAAGAAATTCTACGAATACTTTGTGGCATTCGGTTTTTCCGAGCCTACAGGCATCGACCTTCCGGGTGAAAGCAACAGCGTATGGTTCAATTCTCCCGGCGGAGAATACGGAATGGGTCTTATGGATCTTGCGGTCGGCTCCTTCGGTCAGAACTTCAAGATAACTCCTGTTCAGATGCTCACGGCATGTGCGGCTATCGCAAATAACGGAAAGCTCATGCAGCCCTATGTTGTATCTCATATTACCGACAGCACCGGAAATGTAATAAAAACAACGGAGCCAAAGGTAAAGCGCCAGGTCATAAGCGAAAGCATAGCAAGGCATATGTGCGATACGCTTGAAATGAATGCAGTTTCCGGCGGTGCGAAAAACGGATATGTCGCCGGCTACCGTATCGGCGGCAAGACGGGTACCTCGGAAAAGAAGATAGACGAAAACGGCAATCCTTCGTCAGACTATATTGCTTCCTTCTGCGGAATAGCTCCGTGTGACGACCCGGAAATAGCTCTTCTATGCTATTTTGATACACCTGATAAGGATATCAACTACTACGGCTCGGCTGTTGCAGGTCCGTGCTTCCGTAATATAATGAGCGAGGCCCTCCCGTATCTGGGAATAGAAAAGATCTATTCGGATGAAGAGCTCAGCCAGATGGATGTTGCAGCAGGGACCTACACCGATATGGATGTCACTGACGCCAAGAGAGCAGTCGAAGAAAACAAGCTCAAGCCTGTAGTCGTCGGAGACGGAACAAGGGTAATCGCCCAGAATCCTGCGCCCTATACGGTAATGCCGAAGGAAGGAAAGGTAATACTCTATACGGACGAGGAAAGCAAAAAGCAAAAGGTAAAGGTACCGGATTTCAAGAACTGCAGTATGAGCGACGCAAACTATCTTGCTTCGGTCAACCAGCTCAATATCTGTATAGTGGGTACGTCTCTCGAGGACGGCAAGAGCTACGTCAAATCCCAGGATATAGAACCCGACAAGGAAGTTGAACCGTACACGGTAATAACCCTGACGTTCAACCAGGATAACAACATAATGTAAAGGAAACACTGAATAAATCACGCCTGACGGCTCAGCACTCATCTCGCTGCGCCCGTAGGAAGTGCCCTTGGGGTACATCTTTTCCGCCATCTT
>CADCPT010000249.1 GCA_902803385.1 uncultured Ruminococcus sp. | reverse complement strand
TCAAATCCGGATCGATGTTGTAGGTGGTAAGATTCGGTTCGACGAGAACGGGAATGCATCCGTTTTCGGAAATCGCCAATATCGATGCAATGTACGTATTCGCCGGAACAATAATCTCATCGCCCTTGCCGAATCCATATGCTTTTATGATGAGATTAAGAGCATCCAGACCGTTCGCGCACCCGATGCAGTGCTTGACTCCGCAAAACCGCGCGAAATTTTGCTCGAAAGTCGCTACCTCATCTCCGAGAATGTAGAAACCCTTGTCTAAAATGGCGCCAATGCGACTATTGATCTCTCTGCGAAACCTATTGTTTATCTTTTGTAAATCTAGGAATTTGATCATGGGTTGGTTCCTTTTTTATGCAGTAACTTATTGTATTTAACTAGCGCATTATAAATCTTTTTACGATATTTTTCACTCTGCAATGAGTGAATCCCCGGCAAATTCGAGATAGCGTACAGAATACCGTAAAGGAAAGATTTATACCGCGCCTTTATATTTTTAGCTCTTATAATCATATTCTATGCTGGCAGATCCCTCACCATTGGACGGTTCAGCTATCTTTACTCCGGTGTATTCCTGAATTGTTTTAAAATTATCAATCCACCTTCCGAATTTCTCAATAAATTCATTGGACGCCGATATTACTTCCTGTCTGAAAGGAGTATCCTTCAATAATTTTTTGCACAAATCTCGAACATCATAAGGCGAATGATACATCGGAATATCTACATATCCTTTAGTTCTGTCGGATAATGCCTCAGAAAACGAAGAAACAAGCGCTCCTCCAGACGCCATAATGTCATATATCCTCCAAGGATGAGCATATCCTCTGCACTGCGGGTGAGAAATACTGAGATTCACCTTAGAGGAATTATATACATCTTGATTGTGCCGCAGAGAATACATCGGAGTTTTATCAAAGGCGCACACAAGTGGCAGCAACTGTTGGGACACTGACTTATCCCAGTAAACTCCGTATAACTTTAATCCCAGATCTAATACAGACTGAAGAGTATATGAACGACTATCAAAAATAAGGTAATGATCGAAAACTGACAGTTTATTTTTTCCTAAATATCTGTTTACCAGCTTTTCATAGTCGTAATCGTTAGATTCCCAGAATTTTCGAAACATCTGATAAAAGGAATGTCGTTCAAACGGAAGGAATTGTTTTTTTACGTATTCATTATCTACCCAAAAAGAACTGCCAATGAAAGAAATATTGTGAATTTTCGGTTTATTCTCTCGTTTTACGGAAGTTGCCGGATGTAGGGGAATAATTCTGTCATCACGAAATCCTAACGATATATATTGCTTCTTGCCTTGTTCAAAAAATGTCGCCGCATAATATCGATCTTTATATTTTTTTATAAGATCTGTATTTGCAAAGAACTCTGATAAATCCGCTTCGAAAAGAATAATCGGGCAGTTGGTTACTTTTATGATCTCTTCAGAAATTTGATTATTAAACGTAAAAATGATATCCGGCTGAAACTTTTTTACCTTATTAATCCAAGAATTAATCCATTCCTTTTTAGATCGATTATCGGAAATATAATAAAACTGTATCAAATTCAGCCACAATACATCATGCCCCATTTCGGTAAGTTCTTTATCAAGAGAATCATAAAAACAGACACGATTATTTACATTATCTCCAATTTGAATTTGTGTTCTCGTTCTCCTGAATTTCCACAAAAGTTTTCACCGATGCCCCATAAAACCACAGATATTAATGATTATAGAAATCAACAACAATACAAGGGCAACTTTAAACAGCTTTCGGTATTTCTTCAGCTTTTCCGAACGAGTTAGATTTTTGGAATTGCTGTTTATAACTTCTGGATTATTTTCAAAAAATAATTTTAAATTTCTCAACTTTTTTACGATATCTATAACTTTTTCAATATCCTCAATCTCCGATAACTTGTCCAAACTATTGTCTGCTAAATTAGCCATAAGTTTATAGGAGAGAATCAGTAATTCAGGATATTTCTGATCAAAGTAAAGCCAAAAGTCTTTGAACATAACCGTATTCAACAAATCCCGTTCTAGCTCACTAAGACTTTGCCATATCCCAGTATCTGTAATTCTGTACACACCGTCTATATCAGGTACATAATGAGCCTTGCCCTCATATAAATGGATAATATTTCTAAATGAATCTCCCTCAAAAGAACGTTCCTGGCTCGAACACTCGAGATT
>CADCPT010000248.1 GCA_902803385.1 uncultured Ruminococcus sp. | reverse complement strand
GGCACCCCTGAAAAAACAAATTTTTAGCAGCCCGGTCGCGCCGAAGGCACGGTCGGGCGGATGGGGCAGTGTTAATGCGACAGCCCCAAACAATATAATAAAAGTGCGCCTACCTTGAGGCGCACGTAAGGCAAGCGCATGATATACAGTGAAAACAGTTGTCAGTCAAGCCTGCCGTAGAGCATCCCTCCCGGCGTTTTGCCGACGATAACAGTCTCTCCGGCAAGAACAGAAGTGCTTACCCTTTCGGAAGCGGTACTGAGCGGCATAACTACATTTATATCCGCAGTAATGATAAAGGAAAGCTTATGGACCGTCTGATTAATGCCACCGCTTTCAAAGCTGCTGTCAAAATCGCTTTCCGCCGTTCCGGACATGGATATATAGACAGGAAAGGTCGGCCCCGTGCCGCTGAGAAGATCAAAGCCCAGAACATTTCCGACAGGCACATCTACTCTTCGGCTCCTTATATTTGAAAGCCTGTCCTGCACCCTCAGCGTTATCAGGTTCTTGAGCCTGTTTACCTGGGATGCATCAGTACAAACGGCTGTGATATTTCCGTTTTCATCGCGGCTGATATGTTCAAGCATTTCTGATGTTATGCCGTTTTCATCGAGTATGTCAGCAACGGCACTGTTTATTTCCGCAGTCGCAAGGCTTCTTGCCTGCAGTGAAGCGACAGAGCTGATAACCGGTCTCAGACGTATTTCTGCAAACAGGATCACAAATAATGCGGCTGCAAGAATAAGAAAGATATACTTAAAGCAGAATCCGATCCTTCGGTTTTTTCTCATAAGCATCCCCCCGTACATACTATACAGAGGAGCAGGCTTTGGTTATTTGCGGCGCACTTCTGTATCAGTGTTTTTTCAGAGGTGTCGCATTAACATTGCCCATACGCCCGACCGCGCTTTAGGCGAGACCGGGCTTTTAAAAAATTGTTTTTTCAGGGGTGCCAGGCGCTTCGCGCCCGGCACCCCTGAAAAACACTATAAAAAATTAAAACATATCTGCGCCTGCAAGGATCATCTTTTCAAGCTTCGGGCAAAAGCGGTCTGCGGCATCTGCCGCACTTGAAAGCATATATTCAAATACTCCGCGGCTGAGGCTCGATTCATAAAAGCTTGCTGTCATACGGTAATAGATCCGACGCTCAGCAATATCAAGGCAAAAGCCGCCGCATTCAAGCTCGTTATTTATCACCGCACAACCGATAGCTATATCCGGAAGGACATCCGTATCAGGTGAAAACGGCAGCTCACATTTAAGCGTTATAAGCATTTTGGAAGGGTCGGTCTCAAAAACGAACAATCTTTCTTTTTCCCCTGAGCTGACGCAGCAGCAGACTCTAAGATCCTCGTCATCTCTTTCAAAAGGGATGTCATTTTTTTGCAGCATACTGCAAAGGGTATTGTAGCTTTTCCACGATCTTGTAGCGGTGATAGTCATTTTGAATCCTCCGGAGGCAGTTTTTTATTCTATTATATGCAACCGGGCGCGCATAAAAGATCGTATCGTGTATCTTTTTTCAAAGCTCAAGGATAAGTTTTCTCATATCGCTCGCAAGATAAAGAGAACCGAAAACTATAAGTGCATCGTTTCCTCCTGTAAGTGATATCGCCTTTTCAAGTGCATCCTTGTGCGAAGAAGCTTCTATGACATCCGGACAATAAGAACGGGCAATTTCCGCAAGCTCGCCGGAGGACATTTTACGGGGATTATCAGGCTCAGTCGTTACAACAGCGTCAAAAAGCGGCAGCAGTCCGGACAGAGCGCCGCTTACATCCTTGTCGGCAAGCATTCCGACGATACCGACCTTCCGGACATCCGGCAGATAAGCTCTGATCGCTGCTGCAAGCGAAGCCGTTCCTCCGGGGTTGTGGGCACCGTCAAGAAGGATGAGCGGTTTTTCCCCGAGAAGCTCCAGCCTTGCAGGGAAGCTCACGGATGCAAAGCCGTCTTTTACGGCGCTGTCCGGAATGCTGAGACCTCTGTCTCTCAGAGCTGACAGTGCGTAAAGAGCAGTAACGGAATTTCTGACCTGATGAGAGCCGATAAGCCTTATGCCGAGGGTAAAGCTTCCGCCGGGAGTATCTATAGCAAATTCCGTTCCGTCTATTCCGGAGCGTATTATCTCTGCGCCGGAGGCATCGGCAACGAGCAAACGGCAGCCGCGCTCTGCAGCTGTGCTGCGTATGACATCCATAGCCTCTTTTTCCTGATCGGCATAAGCAACGACCGTGCAGCCCTTTTTTATTATGCCGCATTTTTCAAAGGCGATCTTTGCATAGGTGTCGCCAAGAATAGCTGTATGATCGAGAGAAATGGAGGTGATCACTGTCACGAGAGGATCGCTAATGATATTGGTGGCGTCAAATCTTCCTCCGAGGCCTGTTTCGAGGACAACCATATCGCAGTTTTCCCTTGCATACCACACAAGCGCACATGCAAAAACAAATTCAAATTCGGTAATGATCTTTCCTTCGCTTTTCATCTGATCGGCGACCGGAATCAATTCTTCAACTATCTCCGCAAGCACTTCTTCGGGGATCATTTCTCCGTTTATCATAAAGCGCTCTCTGAATTCAAGCACATAGGGCGAAATGAAAAGCCCGGTCTTATAGCCTGCGCTTGAAAGAGCTGCCGCTATTAGCGAGCAGGTGCTGCCCTTGCCGTTCGTTCCGGCAACATGAACAAAACGAAGCTTTTTATCCGGTGAGCCTATACGGCTGACAAATTCGGAGATCCTCTCAAGCCCCGGTCTTGAACCGAAAACGAGCAGGGAATCAATTGTTTTTACCGCTTCTTCATAAGTCATCATAAGTGCCTCCTGTTATCTGAAACATCGGGTACTATTATAATACAAAGCTTCGCTCAATGCAACTACCCGGCGCCGGCGTGCCGCAGGGCAGGCGCACCCCAAGGGCACTTCCTTCGGGCGCACGTTGTATAGCGAAGGAGCCGTGAATATTTTCACAGCTCCTGAAAAAACATTATAACATGTGCGCAGTCAGGCTGCAGTTATCTCTTCTTTTTGGATCTTCTGTTATTGCTTCCGGAGGATGCCGGCTTCTACGGTGCAGACACTGCCTTCGGCTCATCGGAAGTCTTTTCTTCAGCTGCACAGTCGCTGCCTGCAAGTGCCTTATAAACAAGCGCCGCAAGAACTCCTCCGACAAGAGGAGCAACTATGAATACCCATACGTTTACAAATGCGTCTCCGCCTGCAAAAATAGCCGGTCCGAAGCTTCTTGCAGGATTGACCGACGTACCGGTAAAGTGTATGCCGAAGATGTGGATAAGCGTCAGAGTAAGTCCGATAACGATACCTGCAACGGAACCGTTCTGGATCTTTGATGTAACGCCTATGATAGCAAGAACAAACACAAAGGTCAGGATAACTTCGATAAGGATGGAAAGCCAGATGTTGCCCTGATAAAGCCCGTTTGTTCCGAGTCCGCTCTCCTTGCCGAAAAGAGCAAGAAGAACTGCTCCGCCTGCAATACCGCCTATAAACTGAGAAGCGATATAAGCGAAGAATTCCTTTACGGTCATTTTGCCGCTGCAAAGGACTCCGATGGAAACAGCCGGGTTGATGTGGCAGCCCGAAATGTTGCCGATGGAATAAGCCATTGCAACTATGACCAGACCGAATGCAAATGCAGTCATAAAATATGCCGCATCCGCCTTTGCACCGTTGCAGCCGAGAGCAACGGCAGTTCCGCAGCCGAACAGTACCAGAACAAATGTTCCGAGACACTCAGCCACACATTTTTTTAGCAGTGCCATATTAGTGCACCTCCTTGAATTTCTGCCCATAAGGGCTATTTTCAGCCGCTGCGCCGCGGCTTGATGACATTACAGGTCACTATATTATCTTCACTATTTACATGTTGATTGTATCACATTCTATTCTAAAAATCCATAATTATTTTTGTAAACAATACTACAATTTTGTATAAAAAGCATATGAATGTCAATGATACAGCTGACCTTCGACGCACTTTTTTATAGTGTTTTTTCAAAAAGGGATGTCGCATTAACCCTCCCCCGTCCGCCCGACCGCGCCTTCGGCACGACCGGGCTGCTATATAATTGTTTTTTCAGGGGTGCCAGGCGCTTTTCTAATTAGCAATGAGAAATGAGCAATTGTTGTCCG
>CADCPT010000247.1 GCA_902803385.1 uncultured Ruminococcus sp. | reverse complement strand
GCGAACAAAATGATGATGTCATGAAAATGCAGAAGCGTCTGGCAGAACTTGGATATATTTCCAAAAAAAGCTGCACAGGCTATTACGGTGACAATACAAAAAAGATGATCAAAATGTTTCAGGAGAAAGCCGGTTTAAAGAAAACGGGAATTGCCGATTCTGAAACCCTTGAAAGGCTGTATGCTGACGACGCTCCGGATTGCCTTCATTAACAGCTGAATTAATGTTATGAAAGTATGACCATTCAACAGTCACACTTTAAGATTATGATGTCAAGGAGAGTATGCTTAATTGAAAACATTGAATAATTCAGACAATAAAAGCTACATTAATAACCCAATGGGTGTAAAATCGTTCAAGCATTGGCAGATGGTACTGGTACTTCTGGTTGTGTATGATATCGTTGCGGTGCATGCGGCTTATTTTATTGCCCTGTGGGGAAGATTTGACTTTGTCTTTTCCCGCATTCCGGAGGATTATCTTACTTCGTACAAGCTGTCGATCACGATCTATTCTCTGGTGTGTGTCGTCATCCTTTGGTTGTTCAGGCTGTATAAAGTCATCTGGCGTTTTGCAAGCTACACAGAGCTGGTAAGGACGTTTGAGGCGTCTTTCCTGCTGTCGTGTCTGTATACGGTGGGAATTACGGCTTTTATCCAAAGAATGCCCCTCACTTATTATTTCTGGGGTGCGCTCATTCAGTTTATCTTCATGATTTGCGTTCGTTTTTCCTACAGGGTTTATCTGCTCCTGAAGGCGAGATACCAGCCGGTCAATGAAGAAACCGGCCGCGTTATGCTGATAGGCGGCGGTTCCGCCGGACAGATGATACTCAGGGATATTAACACCTCACACGAAACCAATGACAAAGTCCTGTGCATTATCGACGACAATCCCAACAAATGGTCAAGGTATATTGACGGCGTTCCGGTTGTGGGCGGTCGTGACGATATCCTGGCGAATGTGGATAAATTCCGGATTAATAAGATTTTTCTTGCGATTCCCAGCGCGTCGGTGCAGAATAAGCGCGATATCCTCAATATCTGCAGTGAAACCGACTGTGAACTGAAGCAGCTGCCCGGTTTGTATCAGTTTGTGCTTGGGCAGGTGGCGGTCAGTGCCATGAAGAACATCTCGATCGAGGATTTGCTCGGCAGAGAGCAGATAAAAACCGATTTGAAGGAAGTATATGATTTCCTGCACGGCAAGACAGTCCTTGTTACGGGTGGCGGCGGTTCGATCGGCAGCGAGCTGTGCAGACAGATCGCGGGACATTCACCGAAAGCGCTGATTATCTTTGATGTGTATGAGAACAACGCATATGACATTCAGCTGGAGTTGAAAGAAAAATATCCCGATCTGAATATGCATGTGCTTATCGGTTCAGTACGTGACAGCCGGAGAATATTTGAGGTATTTGAAAAATTCCGTCCCGAAATCGTCTATCACGCGGCTGCGCACAAGCATGTTCCGTTGATGGAGGAAAGCCCCTGCGAGGCGGTCAAGAATAACGCGATAGGTACATATAAAACAGCCTATGCGGCGATGGTCAACGGGTGTGAGCGGTTTGTACTGATTTCAACGGACAAAGCGGTGAATCCGACCAATATCATGGGCGCCAGCAAGCGGCTGTGCGAAATGATTGTGCAGAGCTTTGACGCCAAGATAAAAGCCGGAGAAGCGGATCAGATCTCGGAGCTGTTTACGCACCTGGGAACCGAAAATGCCGACAAGGACGGCACGGGAAGTGTATTTCAAAATATCAAGACCGAATTTGTGGCGGTTCGTTTCGGAAATGTCCTCGGAAGCAACGGTTCGGTAATCCCGATATTCAAAAAGCAAATAGAAAAAGGACTGCCGGTGACAGTCACACATCCGGATATTATCAGATATTTTATGACCATTCCGGAAGCGGTCAGCCTTGTCATGCTTGCGGGAACATATGCACACGGCGGAGAAATCTTCGTGCTCGACATGGGAAGTCCGGTCAAAATCGACGCATTAGCCAGAAACCTGATAAAACAGGCGGGTTACAAGCCGGACATCGACATCAAGATAGAGTATACGGGGTTACGTCCCGGCGAAAAGCTGTATGAAGAGAAGCTGATGGCGGAAGAGGGACTGAAAAAAACCGAAAACAATCTGATTTTTATCGGTTCACCCATTCCTTTTGATGCCGATCAGTTCCTGTCACAGCTGGACATTCTGATGAACGCGGCGTATTCGAATAAGGAAAATATCCGCAGCATGGTTGCCGATATTGTGACAACCTATCGTCCCGCGGATAATCCGGATAATTCAACTGAAAACATGACTGAGAATAATGACTCAAAGAAAACGGAATAGGGGAGAGGCTGCTGTTTTTCGGCTCTGAATGACCGCCTCTGACAAGATACCTATTTCTTCTCTTTCCTTTTAAAATCAAGATGGGCAAGCGGGTTGCTTTCAATAGCCGACTTGACCTGTGCGTTGGAAAGGTGGGTGTAGATCTCCGTTGTACCTAAATTCTCGTGACCGAGAATGTCTTTAAGTACACGGG
>CADCPT010000246.1 GCA_902803385.1 uncultured Ruminococcus sp. | reverse complement strand
TACAAGTTTATGCCTCATTTCCGCGATCTTTTCAGTGATCGCTCACAGTTTGTATTTGACGCTAACAATGCCTCCGTTGTGTTCAGCTCTATGCTCAGTATTCTGGGCGAAAGAACAGGCTCATCGGGTCAGGGCGTTACCTTCCCTCATATCGTATTCATTGTTTATCACGAATACGGTCTTAAAGAGCATGCATTTGCTCAGTTCCTTCCGGAGATGCCTGAGCCCGGCAAGCCTTATGAGAATCCGCTGGGTATTACCTTCATTTTTCCGAAGCGTTACCGCGAGCATCTTCCGGCATATTGCAACGACGTTATCCATTTCAGCGGAGATCATACGGCTGAGATCATTCCTCATGTGGATGACAGACTCAGACGTGAATTCAATTTCAATATGTCTCCCGACTGGAATGCTAAAATATATAATACATCAAAGATACTTTCATCGCTCTGCTACGGAAAGATATCACAGAACGGTAAGGTGCCGTCTGCTGTCGGGCTGTTTGAGCTGTACGGCTTTTCCAAAAACAATATCCCGATATCACATCTGTGGGACGATGAACAAAGGATAAACGTTATAGAAACTCTGTCCGTTCCGATAGGAAAGACCGAAAACGGAATGACATATCTTGATCTTCATGAGGATTTCGACGGTCCTCATATGCTTGTTGCCGGAACTACCGGTTCAGGTAAGTCGGAGACGATAATAACATATCTTCTCGGACTGTGCATGTATTTCCGTCCAGATGAAGTCAACCTTATGCTCGTTGATATGAAGGGCGGCGGCTTTATCAAGCGTATCGGTACGCTTCCGCATGTTGTCGGCTCCGTAACTGATGTCGACGGCGATGAAAACGGAACTGGAGCCGCTTATATGCTGGCGCGCTTCCTTGATTCTCTGCGTTCTGAGATCAAGCGCCGCAAGATCCTTTTCAATTCGATGCATGTTGACAGCATCAACCAGTATATCGCGGCATGCCGCAATATTGATTCACATATCAAGAAAATAAACAACCGTCTCAGAGGAGAGGATAAGGATCAGCTGACTCCTGCGGAGGAGGAGGCTATCAGACGACAGGCAAGGGATGACTGCCTTGCGCATCTGGTGCTTGTAGTAGACGAGTTTACAGAGCTGAAGCGCTTCTCCAGCGAAAACGATGATGTTGACTTCATCGGTGAGATAACCACCATCGCCCGAGTCGGACGAAGCCTTGGCTTCCATATTATTCTTATATCACAGAATATCGAGGGTGCCATCACCGACGATATACGAGTCAATTCAAAATCCAGGCTTTGTCTCAAGGTCGCAACACGTCAGGCGTCAAAGGAAATGATCGGAAACGATCTTGCGGCAAGCCCCACGATGCCAGGTCACGGCAGAGCATACCTTCTTGTAGGTACAGGTTCAAAATTTGAATATTTCCAGTCCGGATATGCCGGTGCGGTTGCAGAGGAAAACTTTGAAATGCCTATGGAAATAATCGAAGCGTCAAAAACCGGAAGCTATACGAAATTCTACCGCTCCGAAAAAGACAATGTGGACGCTATCCGCCGCAAAAAAGAGCTTGAAGCTCAGGGCAAGCTGGAAACACAGCTCAATGCCGTCGTCGGAGCGATCAAGACCTATTACAACCACAATAAAGAAAAATATCCCAAGGTGCATGTTATATTTGAAAAGCCTCTTCCCGGCAGGATCGTTTACGAGAGCGGCTGCATTTACGAGGAAAAGGACGGAAGATATGAGCTTATGAGGGAGGTGAAGGAATGAACGATCTTGCCATAGGCATCTATGACGATCTGGATAATCAGACACAGCCGGTCATGTACGTGGATGCCGCTGCTAACAACATGATCGTTTTCGGCGGTCATATGAGCGGTAAGACGACATTCATCAAGACCCTTCTCGTAAGGATGCATGAAAAGATAGACCCTGAACGCGAACGGGATATCTATATCCTTGATTTCGGCGGAAACCTCGGACAGTATAAGGAACTGAGCTGTATTTCAGCCTGCTTTGACAATTCCAACGAAGAGAACATCCGCCGTGTATTCAGAATGGTAGAGGATAAGCTTGAAAAGAATATCAAGCTGCTTAATTCCCGTCAGTTTCTGGATGTATATTACAGCAATGAAAAGGAGCGTCCTGCTCACCTGATGCTGATAATAGATAACCTTAATTCCTTCCTTGCAGATGAGCGCTACGAAAGCTATCACGATACCCTTACAAAGCTTTGCAGAGAGGGACTTTCCAAGGGTCTTTCCCTTGTGTTTACGGCAACGGATCTCAGCGGAGGAGTCGGAAGGCTCATAGGAAGCTTTGACCGCCGTTTTGCGCTTGAGGGCTCTGCCGATAAATATGTCGATATCTTCGGTCAGAGAGTGAGCGCCCCTATGAGCTGCTCAGGAAGAGGAGTTACAGTTGCAGGCGGCAAACCGAGAGAGATACAGCTGTTCCTTCCGTTCAGGGATGAGCAGAGGGATCTGCCGATGTTCTGCGAATACCTCAAGGGCATACCGACGAAAACAGATAAGCTTACAGCTTTTGACGGCGATCTTACGGAAGACAATTTCTTTGAGTTTCTTTCGGGTTCCTTTGATGGTGAGGTGGATCCGGACTGTCCTGTCGTCGGACTTGATTATTACGATCATTCTCCGGTCTCGGTCAATATGCACGAAGCCCATGCGATAGCTATCTACGGTAAGAAAAAGTTTGGCAAGACCAATCTTCTGCGTCTGCTTCTGCGCTCGGTGCGGCGCAGTCATCCCGATTACCGCTTCGTTTATTTTGACGACGGCCGCTGTGCTCTCAGGGAGCTTTATGATGAGAATCCGCGCAACTGTACATATCTTACATCTCTTGAAGATATGATAGATTTTCTTGACAGGGAAGGTTATGCCGCAAAGATGGACAGAGGAGTCATAAACAAAGATTTTGTAGAAAAGACAAATCCCGGAACTCTGTTTATTTTACAGAATAAAATGCTTTTCCAGGCAAACGGAGCACAGCTTCTGAAAAATGTTTTCCCGAAAATGACAGCTGCTGCAGAGGAAAAGAACTACTGGTTCATATATTCCGATGTAAGAAAGATAGGCAATAACGACAGGGATACGGAATCATCCCTTAATAACAGCATTGCAGTTGCGTTTTTGCTTGATAATATTGCAGAATTCGTTTCAGACAGGGGCAGCCGTTCGGTTTTCGGAGAAATGGATCCCAAGGAGCTGAAAAACGAATATGCGCGCTGCGAACTCGGCGACGGTTATTATTTCGATATAGAATCGGACGAGCTTCATAAAATAAAGATCATCAAAGTATAAGGAGGATCAGTATGGATAATCATCTGGACAAAATGAGACGTGTATCAGCGCCTTTCAGACAAAGTGAAAGCGTTTTAATAAAATCATTGGACGCTGCTACAAAAGAAAAAGTGACCGTATGGCCTAAGTTCAAGACCGTTGTACAAAAACAGTATGGTGTTGGTGCAGGGTCAGTAGCTCCCGGTTCAAAGTATAAGACAAGAGATAATCTGCAGGATGCTCCGAGTAACAGCAAAACGGAAGCTGCGTCCGGCGCTGCTACAGCCCGGGATGTAACGGACGGCAATTCATCTTCGTTCTATACTTATACTTCAAATTCATCCGGCACACCTTCAAATTACGGAACACCCGGAAGCGGCGATCAGATATACAATAAAAACTCTCAACAGGGTCCCATATATGAATCTGATGTAGCACCCCTTCCTCCTAAGAAAACAGGCGGCGGTGGTGTTACAAGCGGAGAAGCATCTGCAAATTCCAATTCAGAATACCACTGTATCGATACTCGCGTTATGGATAACTGTATCAATAAAAGAGAATCCTTCATCTCCCGTTATGACGAGATCGTTACCTTCTATGATGAGATAATCAAGGGGCTTGAAGGCAACTGGGAGGGCAAGGGCGCTGATACCTTCTTCTCGGACGCTAAAAAGATCAGAACGAATATTACCGGTATTGCCGATATACTTGCGCATATGTGTAATGCCCTCAGAGACTGCCGCGATGTTGTTGCTGACTGCGACAGCTCCCTTGCAGATCTTAACCGTAACCCTGACGGCGAATGATCATGAAGATCACATACAGCAACTTTTCGGATAAGGGCGGCAGAGCTGTAAACGAGGATTACACAGGCGTTGCCGGATTTGGTGACAGGTATTGTTTTGTGCTGTGTGACGGGCTCGGCGGACATGGAATGGGAGATATGGCTTCCCGTTTCACCGTGAAGTATATCAAGGAAAGGTTTATTGCATCTGCCGACAGTGCAGCGTTTGTTTCAGGCATTGCAGATGACGCTCATCTTGCTCTGAAGCAGGAGCAGGAAAAGGATATACGCTGCTCCAAAATGCGCACTACTGCCGTTGTTCTCGTTATTGACGGCGGAATGGGCTATTCTGTGCATATCGGTGATTCAAGGCTTTACGTTTTCAGGGATGACATGGTCATTTTCAGAACTAAGGATCACAGCATACCACAGATGCTTGTGCTTACGGGGGAAATCAAAGAAGATGAGATAAGGCGTCACCCGGACAGAAGCTGTCTGCTTCATGCCTTGGGTGACGAAACGGATAATGTCAGATATGAAAAATCGGAGTTTGATCTGATGCCCGGCGATTGCTTTCTGCTTTGCTCCGACGGCTTCTGGGAACCTGTAACTGAGGAAGAAATGTGTAGCGAACTGAGAAAAAGCCGTTCCGCTGAAGAGTGGCTCAGTGCAATGAGCAAAAAAGCTGCTGAGAACAGCCGGGGAATGAATATGGATAATTTCTCTGCGGTAGCCGTTTTTTACGGGAGGTGAGGTCGTGCATTGTGAGATACGCTCATATATCGGCACAAGAGAATATCAGGAGGACAGTGCCGGTAAGTGCATGACAGAAAACGGCTTGTTTGCTGTTGTTTGTGACGGTATAGGCTCCCGCAGCAGAGGCGGAGAGTCTTCTGCCGCTGCTGTAGAGATGTTTATAGAAAGCTTCAAAAAGATCGACCCGGATCGTTTTCCTTCGGAAATGCTGAAAGAGGCTCAGCGTATTGATGAGAGTATCTACTCATCTTTCGGAAGGAACAGCGGCACGACCACCGTTATGGCATTTGTAAGAGGAACGGAGCTTTACTGGCTTTCAGTCGGAGACAGCAGACTTTATCTTATCCGCGGAGACAGAATGAAACAGATCACCTCCGACCATAATTACCGCTATATACTTGACCGCCGGAGATCAAGCGGAGCAATAAGCGAAGAGACCTATGAGCGGGAGCTTGCAAGAGGAAAAGAGCTTGCAAGCTTTATCGGCATGGGAGGCTTTGATCTTGTGGATCTCAGTCTGGAGCCGCTTATGCTTAGAAACGGCGACAGGCTTTTACTTTCGACCGATGGTCTTTACCGTTCATTGACGGAAGAAAAGATATATGATATAATATCAACGGAAGGTCGTGCAGATCTTGCGGCTGACAGACTTATGGAGCTTGTGCACGCCTGTCCGCCGCCTCTTGACAACACGACATTCGCCCTTGTGAGTATTTCTGAAACGGAGGAAGTATAATGAAACTGAAACGCTGCCCTAATCTGCATTATTATGACGGCGATAAATATGATACATGTCCGCACTGCGGAGGTTCAGCAGCTCCTGCTCCGTCAAAACCTGTGCTTGAGCCTGTTCCTGAGGAGCAGCCTGCACCGGCGAAGATACCTGTGCCCGAGCCGAAGCCTGAGCCTGTACCCGAGCCGAAGCCGGAGTCTGTACCCGAGCAGAAGCCTGAGCCTGTACCCGAGCCGAAGCCTGAGCCTGTACCCGAGCCTAAGCCGGAGCCGGTTCCCGAGCCGAAGCCTGAGCCTGTGCCCGAGCCGAAGCCGGAGCCTGTGCCCGAGCCGAAGCCGGAGCCTGTGCCCAAGCCGAAGCCGGAGTCTCAGTCTGCACCTGAAAAATGGAAATGCACCTGCGGTCAGGAAAATATAGGCAGATTCTGTTATCAGTGCGGAAAGCCCAAGCCTGAACCAAAGCCTGAGCCGGCAACTCGGCCGATGGATGCAAAATGGATATGCAGATGCGGCGCTGAGAATATAGGCAAATTCTGCTATCAGTGCGGCACTCCGAAGCCTGCTCCTGCACCTGCTGTCAGCGAGCCGCCGAAAAACTGGTTCTGCAAATGCGGAGCACAGAATACCGGGAAGTTCTGCTATCAGTGCGGTTCACCTAAGCCTGATCCTGCTATGGTAGGGCATTACGATGATTCATTCTCTGCAAAAGCAGAAGATAAGAGGTCGCTTACACAACAGATAGACGAAATAAAGTATTCCGGTCATCCGGAGGATGCGTCAGTCGGTTCTGACGAGGGCGTAACAAGAATAATATTTGACGAGCTTGGTGACGAGCTGGTGATCGGGTGGCTGACTGTTGTCAATACTTCCGAAAAGGGAAAGGTGTATACTCTAAAGGAGGCAAAGAGTACTCTCGGCAGATCGGACGCGGATCACAGGGTAGATGTGGATCTTCACAGTGACCGGACTGTTTCAAGGGGAGCACAGGCTGTTATAGTCTACGATCCCCTGAACAAGAAATTCTTTATTCAGAGCACAGGAGGTAAGAGCCTTATTTACGTTAACCGTGAAATGCTCCTTGCACCCGCGGCGCTGAAAGCATATGATATCATCCGTCTCGGTGAGACGGAAATGGTATTTGTTCCTCTCTGTACAGAAAAATTCTCCTGGTAATGATAAAAAATGAAGTGACGGTATCGCCCTGACCTTGTCAGTGCATATACCGTTACTTATTGCACTATAAAAGTGAGGTGATACTTACGAATTACTGTCCTTATTGTATGAATGAAATAAAAGACGGAGAGCAGATATGTCCTCATTGCTCCGGTGATATATCTCTTTATCGTTCTGCTCCTCATACACTTCGCCGGGGTGCTCTTCTGAACCACAGATACCGTATCGGCGGCGT
>CADCPT010000245.1 GCA_902803385.1 uncultured Ruminococcus sp. | reverse complement strand
GCGTGTTGTTAAAAAAGTTTGTCGGCGGCAGCTGATTCGGATCGCCTACAACGATAACATTCTCACCCCTTGCTATTGTTCCTACAGCTTCACTTGTAGGCAGCTGAGATGCCTCATCAAAGATAACAAGGTCAAACTTCGGAAAAGACGGATCAATATACTGTGCAACGGATATCGGACTCATAAGCATACACGGACAAGTTTTCCTTAGAAGATTCGGTATCTTATCAAAAAGATTTCTTATAGACATCATTCTTCCGCCGCTCTTTATAGCTTTTTTAAGTATTCCTATCTCGGAAGAAGCCGCACCCGATGAGCTGCCGGCAGGAACATTTGACGACAATTTCGCTGCAAGCTCATTTATCGTGAGTATTCTGAACTTTTCGGTAAGCTCCTTGTATTGCTTTATTGTATCTTCAAAACGTGCACCACGGAAGTTATTGAGTATCCTGTCATTTCTGAGAGTTTTCAGTATAAACGCATAGTTGAGATCTGCTTCAAATGCATAAGAAAGCTCACTGTCATTAAGCCTGCCCTGCTGCCATGCGTCATATACGGTATTAAGACCGCAGGCAAAAAGCTTTTTCCTTTCATACTGCATAGAAGTCCATGCTTTTAAAAGCGGAATATTTGAAACATATCCCGAAAGTCTTTCAATATATGATAAAATATGATTTTCACCGTCAGACTGCATCTCCGTAATTACCGAATATCTATCAAAGAGTTCAGCCTGATTTTGGATAAATAAGGTGATATCCTTTTCGGCAGTTCTTGCGGTACTGTCGTTGACAAGGTACACAATATTGTTTATGTATTTTATTTTTCTGTTGTATTCTGCGGTATCTACAGCCTTTTTTACAGCAAGAGAATAATTGACGGCTCTCCTGAGAAACGTCCAGTCAGTCCGTAGTCCCGTGAAAGCATTGCCGAGATACTGTGTCATTTCCGCTGTTATGTCAGTAATGCTCTGCCTGAGGGCTGTTATATTTTTTATCCTGTCATACTGCTGCTGCAGCTCTTCTTTCTTTACAGAAGATGGATTTTTTGAATATAGCTTCATTTCTTTTACAAGCTTATTTGTACCTATTATCTTAGGAAGGAACCAACTTGACTGCGCTTGTCTTAATCTAATGGAAGCGTTATTAACGTCATATTCAAGAATGCTTTCGTCAAAATCCGAAGTCAGTAAAGCAAACTGAGAATTATATTCTTCACCTGCATAGCAGCATTCATTTATTCTCTGAGCAATAATTTCTCCGTTATCAGACGAAACAACTGCGGTTATCAGCATTGCTCCCCTGTCTTCATCTGCGGAAATTGCTATTGCCGAAAGTTCTTCAAGCACCTTATGTGAACGTTCGTCTATATCAAGCGAACCGGCAAGCATCTCTAAAGCATTTTTAGCATTATCGGCAATAGACAATGCTCGGCGCAGTTCTCTTTCAAACTCGTCTTTCAGTTCAAAGGAATAATCCGAAAGCTCACAGCCTCTCCACGGATTGTCAGAATATGCTCTTGTTTCCGCAGCAGAAAGTGCGAATCTTCTTACTGCTTCACTGCATGTCTGAACATTTTCTGTATATAGTGAATCTGTAAAATTCCTGTCAAGACAAAGGCTGCCTTTATAGCTTGAATATTCCTCATATTTTTCTATTGCCTCATAAACAGAATAGCCGTATTCACGTTTTTTATGAAGAGCCTCTATCGTATCGCTGAATTCCTGTCTGATCTTAAAAAGCTTTTGTGCAGAAGATTCGTATTCTTCCGGCTGCTTTATCCTTCCGACTTCAAGCGCTTTATTAAGCTGTGACAAAACAACAGATTTGCTTGTTTTATTTGAATGAAGTTCAAGACAGAACGGATCAAGTCCTATATTTGCAAGTCTTTTTTGTACAACGCTGAGAGCTGCCATCTTCTCTGCGGCAAACAATACTGTTTTTCCGTTATAGAGTGCATTGGCGATCATGTTTGTAATTGTCTGTGATTTTCCCGTGCCGGGCGGTCCGTGAAGCACAAAGCTGTGTCCCTGTGCGGCTGCGGCAACTGCAACTAATTGTGAAGAGTCAGCGCTGAGAGGTACAGCCAACTCCGCAGGCTTTAACACTGATTCCACATTGTTTTCATCAAACGGCAGTTCTTCATCCTCCCAGTTCATTTTTCCTTCTATTTGCTACGAAACGACTTTGTTCTGTTTCAGCTCGTCTGCACGGCTTTTAATATCATTCCACATAACGAACTGTCCGAATGAGAACAGTCCGATAAAAGCCATATTTTCAAGATTCCAGCGGCTTTTTCCCATTATTGCCTGTCTTACCGTGTGAAAAATAAGCGGAAGGTCAATACCGTGTTCATCTTCGGGAAGAGGCTCAAGTCCGGTTACCTTTATAGAAAATATTT
>CADCPT010000244.1 GCA_902803385.1 uncultured Ruminococcus sp. | reverse complement strand
TTTTTTGATTTTTCGCCTGCCCTGGTAGAGCAGTGTTAAGTTCACTAATGTTTACCGATAACAGAAACGGATAGCGCCGATCCCCCGAAGTGGCCGTTTGAATTTCCGGAATCTTTCTTTGACTGCATGGAGATATTTACAGAGCAGCCTGATGACGTCTATCGGAGGCTCTTTTGCAGACCGTCGGTAGTATTTTCTGGCTGTCCTGATGGCTGTAGAGAAATCAATCGTATATTTATATTTGTTATCTGGATCCTGTTTCTTCTTGTTGTGTTCATGTAATGCTTCATTTGCCAGGAAGACACCAAAGTTGTACATAACAAGTGTGGCAAATATCTCCTGTTTGACGAACTCCGGTTTTCTGGAATGGAAATAGAGTAATCCGGCAGCATGTTTGAGGTAGCGGAAACAGAGTTCCTCGTTCCAACGGGACTGATATGCCTCACGGATATCTTCTATATCAAAGGAAGGGGGCAGGTTCGTGATGATATATTCATAGCAGTCATCTGTTGATTTCAGTTTTACGACCCTGAACTTAAGGTACACCAAGTGCTGATCACCGAGAAGAGGCTTGAAATGAGGGGCATTCTTACCGGGATTCATGTAATGATATATCTGGGTTTGCTCTTTCATAACTTTATTATATTTATCAGTAAAAAATCGTTTTATCTTCACGTCAAACTCTTCAAGATGATCTGGCAGTTCTTTGATGAAGGTAGAGAGTATGGACTTGGGAGAAGAAGGGGATTTTACCCGGAATACATATGGAAATCCCCTCAACTCACAGTGGAAGATCATATCGTAGGATTCATAACCCCGGTCTGCAGTGATGATATAGTTTTCAGGGTCTATTGGGTCAAAATGATCAAGCATCTGGTGCATAGCATCTCTTTCATCAGGTTGTTGACCAGGTTGTATGATGACATCCAGGAAAGCTTTTGAATTGACATCAGCAAACCCGTTAAGATGCATATGGTTGTAGCCTTTGTAATCCTCAAGCCGAGGCTTGTTATAATCCTCTATGATCTCAGAATTGGTAGTATAAACGATATGGGTGCCATCGAAAGCAAGGATGGCTTTACCCTTAAACGGTTTTGTGATCTGTGGGAAAGCTGAAGAGAATTCCTGGAAGAGATACTCAAAAGCAGACAGGGAGATCTGACCGCGTCTTTGTACAAAAGCAGAGTTTGAAGGGATCAGATCGGGATCCATATCAAAGAAGTCGATGATCTCATCGGTAGTATTGCCTTTCCCCATACCAATTATAAGTTTCATAGTATCGGAGAAGGTTAGCTTCCCCTGATCCTGACGCATGAAATCATGACCGGGGTTGCAGGAGAAGAGCCAATGGTGCTTCTCCATGTCATCAATGAAAGAAAATAAAGTTTGCTTTACTAATTCAGGTTTTTCGTTCATAATAGATACGTGCCTCCTTAAACTGTAAGATTGAAACAAGTGAAAGAAACATCTTGTCAGTTTAAGGGCCGCTTTGTCTGAACTCGGTTTTTCGTTCAGACAAAGCGGCCGCACGTTTTTATGGGAATGTCAAGGGGTAAAATAAAATTTTTTTGTGAAAGTTGTTACAGAATTATTAAAAAGAGACAGCGCCCTGCCGAATCTTGACTTGGACTAATTCGGCATAAAAATGCACTGTCTGATAAATTTTTTCAAATATACTATTAAGCTAGACACGCTAAATGGCATTGGTCATACCTTTTACTGATTCTGTGAATTATTTGTGTGTTCGCCTTATAGGCTTGATAAAGGGATGTTTTTTGATATATAATAGGACAATAAAGATGCGTTATTAGTAGATGAAGAAAGGAAACCCTGATGCTGACATTTAAAAGATTAAATATTCATAACTCATACTTCCCACATCCGAACAAATGTGAGAGTCACTGTTTATAAGGTTTTTCATGCAAAAAATACAGTTATGCAGCTGATAATTGCTCTGCACAGGCTTCCAGAGGCGCCCGCAAGTAATTCGGCAGGTTTTATATGAACTGTTGAACAAATGCCGTCATCTGCTCTTCATTAAAACAGAAGAATCC